>CAYOTP010000015.1:0-31183 GCA_964406955.1 uncultured Thermoplasmatales archaeon
GCGTTGTGGACACGCTATCAACAATTCGTTGATAATCTTCGACAGACAGGTATGGAATATGCTAAAAGGCCAACGCCCATATACTCGAAGGAAACTCCGTTCTCAACAGTACAATCTGTTGTACTGTAGGGGGGAGTAGTTCACATCTAATTATAGATCCTTACAATACTGTTCATACTCCACATAATTTTTCTTTCGTAAAAAAATATTAGTAATGGTGTTGTTATTTACCTGCTTGTTCAATCGGAAAACGGCATTGTTTTTTCACTGTTTCCAGCCGGTAAAACCAGGAAAAAGTGAAGGAAATTTCCTGAGTTGAACACTATGCCGTATAATTGGTTAAGGCGGAAACAAATTACTAAAAAAATTTTGATTGCGATGGTTTTTCTATTTCTTTTAGTGTTATCGATTGATTTTTGGAACTGGCATTCAACATCGTTAGGGATTTTTCATTTTCCCCTATGGGTATGGTATGGAGTCATATTGACCCTTTTTCTAACGCCAGCATATCTATTACTTATTCATTTTTTATGGAGGGAACCATAAGATGTTCTTTGTGATAGTAAGTATTGCTTTGTTCTTTTCTCTCTTATTAATATTAGGATTCATTGCAAAAAAGAAATCTGTTGATACCGCTGAAGATTATTTTGTTGCAGGGAGAGGTTTTGGGGTTATCGTATTGTTTTTTTCATTGATTGCAACTAATTTTTCAGCATTTACTTTCTTAGGTTTTTCTGGAAAAGCGTATACCAGTGGATTTGGACAGTACGGAATTATGGCTTTTGGTACCGGGTTTATGGCGCTTTCAATTTATCTTATCGGCCGAAAAGTATGTCTATTGGGAAAAAAAGAAGGCTACATCACTCCCGCAGAACTCGTTGGAAAACAAATGAATTCTAAAATACTTCGATACCTGTTCATGGGCGTTCTTATCATATTTACTATTCCCTATCTCGCCACACAAGCAATTGGAGCAGGCATGTTGATTATGCAGTTAACTGAATCAGTTGTTTCATGGCAAGTTGGTGCTATTGTCACCATGATCATTCTTATGGTGTACACATTTTTAGGGGGTATGCGTGGTTCTGGATGGACTGATGTAGCCCAAGGCATATTGATGATACTTGCATTACTATTGGCCTTTGTTTTCGTTGCAGACGGTCTGGGCGGCGTGGAAGCTGCTAATTCTGCGGCATTTAAGCAGGCACCCGATCTATTTTCCCGCCCAGGTTTAGATGGATATTTTTCAATTCAGATCTGGTTTTCCTTTATGATACTCTGGTTATTTGCTAACCCAATGTTTCCCCAGCTGTTCTCCAGATTTTATACTGCAAAAAATGAAACCGCATTGAAATGGACGATGCTTTTATATCCTGTTGCGGTAACGGTTGTATTTTTTATACCCGTTGCAATTGGTGTTTGGGCCCATGGGACCTCTCTAACTATTAGTCAGTCTCAATCAGATATGATTCTTCCGTTGATGGTGAAACTATTTGCCCCTGAAGGCGTTTATCTCTTTGTAATGATAGGGGCTCTTGCTGCATTGATGTCAACAGCTGATTCACAATTACTTTCATTAGCCACGATGTTTTCTAAAGATCTACCTTTTAAGAAAAAAAGAAATGTCGTCAAACGTGGAAGGTTGTTTATTTTGTTATTGGTGATTGGATCGATTTTATTTATTTTACTTGGATATGATCCTGTAGAAGGAATCATGGGAACACTTGTCAAAAGTACATTTTCAGGTCTTGCAGTGTTGTTTCCCACTGTTTTTGCGGTTCTTTACTGGAAAAAAACGACAGCATTAGCCTGCATTCTTAGTATTATTACTGGCCAACTTAGCATTATCTTTTTTGAACTTGGAATTTTGAATACAGCAGGTTTTCTTCCTGCGATCTGGAGCGTTTTAATCGCAATGCTAACATTAATTTTTGTTAGTTTACTCGATTCTAAAAGAGCATCAGTATGTTTGTAATCTTTTTTAGGATTTACCTACTATCGCATAGTAATTATCAGCTGATGTTTTGGATGTGATATAGGCCTCTTTCAAAGATTTAATCAAAAAACCAGTTTCTTGTAATTCTTGTTTGAATTCCTCTTTTTGATATAAATGATAAAAACGAGGAATGTTTAAATTATGTTGACGCCAATAAATCAAAACATCGCCAGGTTCAGAATGCTTGTTTTGTGAAATATGTTTATTTTTAAACCGCTTTTGATCTTTACTCCATACGCTTATGAGTGCAGTACCATTCGGTTTTAGAACACGATAAAGCTCTCTAAGTGATTGTAGGCGATTTCTTTTTTTTCTAATATTATGTAACGCAGCAATATAGATGATATGATCCAAACTCTTTGATATAAAAGGTAATTGACAAAGATCTCCTTGAACTAATGATGTATTTGAAACTTCATTTTGTCGAAGAGTTTTCTGTATGATGCTAAGCAATCTTTCACTGATATCTAAACCAATTGCATGTTTTGAATGGTTAGCAAGTGGAAGTAAATGTCTGCCATTACCACAGCCAAAATCTGCATTAAAAGAGTTTGATGGCAATGTTTTAATGTACGCTATACAAAAATTCCATGTATGTTGTCGAGTATGATTAAAACTCTCTGCAATAGTATCCCATGTGTCAATAGAGTCTTGTATTCTTTTCTTAGACATTTTTTTAGCCTTATATCTAAAATATTATTTAAAAACAATTGTTTTCTTAAATAATATCAGTATTCAATATCGGAAAATGATATAGTTTAAATTCAGTGTCAAATGAATTATTTAGTTTATTCAACATAAATGGCGGGTCTACGTGGTTCTGCAAATCGAGTTTTTTGTTTCGGGTCGTAACTTGATTCATCATCTGCTGCATAGATTGAAATGGTGCAATTAAATGTTGATTCCAGAAATGATTGAGCTTGTGAAAGATACGCTGTTTCATCAAGAGGGGTTTGATAATATGATATATCTTTTTCACTGAGTTTTTTTATTTCACTGACAAGTTTAGCAGCATATTTAGATACCTGTTTTGCATGTTTCTTCAAAGAGTCATCAGCCATTACCTCTTTCATCAATCTTCCCATGTCTACCGATCCTTTTTCAGCAAGTTTTAATGCAGTCTGATGAATAGAAAATTTCCATTTTGGGGCAGTGTAAATGACAATTCTATTTGGAGTGATTTTTGTGACATTGAGTATTTCATTGATGTCATCAACTAAAGTTGCAATCAATTGTTCACCAGTAAGATGCATCATTGAAGCTACACCGGCATCAGTTTCTAGAAATGATGTTGAAACTAAAGAATCATGTTTTTTACTCCATAGTTCCTCAGCTAGATGGGGTGTAAATGGAGTGATAAGCTTTAACCATTCATTCACACAACTACTAATAACGTCTTTATTTCCACCGCCTCTTTTTAGATACCAGTTGATATCTTGAGGTATCTCATAAAAAACCGTGTTTGCTGCCACACGGAGATCAAAGGAGTTTAACGCGTTAAGTACTTGAGAAACATAAGTAGCCATCCTACTTCTAAACCAAGTATCAATCTGTTGTTCGGGTTGTTTGTCTATGGTAAAAAGTTTTGAGATGAACTTATAGATGTTTGCTATTTTATTTTTGTATTTGATGACGATGTCTGCATCCCATTCAATGTCAACAAAGGGTGAACCAACATGAGCATAATATAAACGCATGGCATCAACACCATAGATCTTTGCAGCTTCAGCGACATGTTCTGCACCACCCTTTGATTTACTGATTTTTTCTTTGCCTTTCTGAGTCACCCACCAGTGAACAAAAATTCCTTGGGGACGTTTTTCTATTGGCATAATTGCCACGTGATTCATGATAAAAACGGGGAAATGAACGGTTTTATGTTCTTTTCCACCAAGATTTATATCTACAGGGTACCAATAAGAACAATCTTTCTGAATTTGTTTCCACAGATCATTAGGTGCTTCACCTGAACCAAAAAAAACGTAATCAAAGAATGATTCGGTCATTTCATCGACTGAGATTTCTCCTTCATTGATATATTTTGAAAGAAGATAATATGCAGGATATAATGTTGAATCAGAAATTGGTTCAACGATCCAATCTTTCTTAAATGGGAATTCCGTACCAAGCCAGGATCCTTTCCGAATACATGCACGGTCATCAAACCAGTCTAAGATTCCAGGGAGCTCTTCCTTATATTTCTCTGGGAAGATGATCATTGAATCAACATGTGATTTTGCTTCTGCAGTTAATTCTTGGTTACTATACTGAATAAACCATTGGTCCGGTATCTTTTTAATTACCACTTGTTCACCACAGCGGCAGATAACATCTTCGGAGAATTCTCTGAGTTGGGTTGCAGCATTAAGATTCATGAGTTTATCTCTGACTGCATCTTTTATCTCAGAAACGTTAATTCCTGCAAATTCTTCACACGTATTGTTCAGGGTGCCAGTATGGAATTCTTTTTTGTAGACAAGTTCAGTTGCTTCTTTGAGTTTTTCAGTATCATTCTGTGTTGTTATTCCCAATTCTTCACATACGGTCCTTGCAGGATTTTCACCGAGGTCTTTCACATTGATGATAGTGATCGGGTCAATTTTTTCTTTCGTTTCAACCAGTGCAATGTAATCATAAGGAGCATGAGCGGGAACTGACATTACAATCCCTGTGGCAACCTCAGGATCCGCAAAAGGGCCAGGTAAAATAGGTACGTCCCGATTGATTAGAGGTATATTGACGTTTTGTCCTAGCAAGGAAGTGCCTTTTACCGTTTCATTTAGCTCTGTGATATCTTCAATTTGATATTGTAATTTTTCAAAAGCAGGTGAAGATACAATCCATATTTCATCATTTACTTTTATTTTTTTATAAATGACATCTGGATTTATCCACATGTTTGTTACACCAAAAATTGTTTCAGGTCTTAATGTTGCTGCAGGAAGAATAGTTCCATCAGTTAATCTAAACTTAATGACTGTGAATTCTAAAATCTCGGCAGCTCCTCCTTGTGAGATATCTGTTTCAGATTTATCTACTGCAACTGGCCCAGATTTTGGACAAAAAGGGGCAAAGTGAGGTTTTTGAATGAGTAACCTTTTATTATAAAGTTTTTGAAATTGCCATTTAATGAATTGTTTATATCCGGGTGATATCGTGCTCATGATGCGAGAATAGTCAATGAGAAAACCAAATTTTTTCCAGTAATCTTCAACATATACCTTTGAAAAATAAGAAACAACTTGTTTGGGATCCGTTAATGAATCGATACAAGCCTCATCACATCCATATTCCTTAAGAATTTTTATGGTTTGAGGATCATTTCTTTCTACTTTTTTTGCAAAACCAATGGATGGTATGCCAGATGCATGAAAACCTGCAGGAAATAGGACATCAAATCCTTGCATTCGTTTGGCTCTAGCAAGGATATCACAATAGGTAAATCCTCTCATGTGACCAACGTGTAGATATCCTGAAACACCAGGATATGCAAAATGGATGAAGAATTTTTTCTCATGTTTTTTATTTGCTTCGTATATTTTTTTGTTGAACCACTGTTGCTGCCATTTTTCCTCAATGGAAACATAGTCATAGCTTTGAATAGTCATAAGGCAAATCAGTTGTGAAATTGAGAATGGTTTATATAATGGTTTTTCTAGTTGAATGATTTTTTCAGTTAACACAATAAAATTATATTTCTAAAATAAATAATAAAATTTATATTTATTAATTGTATACTGTTTTTAATGGTGTGGAAAACAATAGGGAGGTATTATAGTTGTTTGTCTTTGGACGAAGACGGATAGAAAACAATAACAAAGCTATTTCAGAAACATTTACCGTGTTTCCGTCCTTAGCAATGGTTTTAATTGGTTTTACCATTTTTAGTATACTTATAGCTTCAGCATATACCTCCTTTGAAAATAAACAAGAAACTATTGACATGTTTGAACTTAGTGAAAAAATACTTAGAAAGGTTTCATCCCCAAACGCAGTTTTTACTTTTGATGGCAATAAAATTAATCTACCTTCATTTACATCAGATCAAGCAACCAGTTATATTCAAGACATACAAGACTCGTTTTCCCCATATGGATTCATATTCGTTTTAAAATTGTCTTGTGAAGATACCATCGTTTGGCTTCCTGAGCCCCCTCCAGAACATCCATTCAATGAAAACAGATATGCAAGTTCAAAACATGTATCTGTAAAAATCAATGAAGTTTCAATCTTACCTGGCAAGATAACTATAGTTTTTTGGCAACAGCCCACTTAAATCATGGAGCAACATTTGTGTTAAGAAAAAAACGAATCAGTTCAAATACCACTGCAGTATCAATAGTACAGGACACATTACTTTTCTTAGTATTTATCTCGATATCTGCTATGATACTTTCCCCTGCATTATTACCATCTAACCTACAAGAACCATCAATGAATAAAATGATTAATACACAAACTCAAGACGCATTACAAACTTTACTATCCTCCACTAGAAAACAATATTCTTATAGATCTGGGGCAGAATTCATCGATTCCCTTGCTGAAACCATCGGTGTCAATACATCATATACTGAAGGAATATACGCATCCCTTACAAATCATGTCCTTGGAAAGCAACAGTATCATAAAACAATTGCCCAACTTATCACTGAACAGCTAGCTACACAATATCAACTTACTTTAAACGAATCAACCTTGAAATTAAATCCATTTTCAGGAGATGCATACCAACAATTAACAGATATATTAAATGATGAATTAACACATCTTCTTCCAGGGTATTTATCATTTAATTTTACTGCGATCTGGAAACCAATAAAAAAAATACCTTTTGGAGGAAAGATTTCAATCGGACAACCTATCCCAACTACGATTTCCACCTTTTCGACCCATCAAAGCCTTTCGATGCCGTTTCTTCCCAAAATAACCATACAAAATAAAACGTTTTATTTTTCTTCATATCATTTGAAGGAATCAGCTGAAACGATACTTTCTGATGTTCAATATTTTCAAAATATCTCTTTGTTACAAGATGAAACTGTGAATGTGACAAATGACAACAGATCTAAAATGATTACTGAAAATTTAAGTTCTTTTTTTGAAGATATACTATTTCATGGTGTGATGACAACTAATAAAACATTGCTTTTTCCAAGTGTTCTAGCTATCGTTTTATCACCTGTGTTCTTTGAAGAATCCTTCTTTCTTTTTGACGCTAATGATGAAAAAGATTCTTCAAAGGATATTTTTCAATCAGTAAATTCCTTTTTTGATACCTGTTCAACCCAAGAAACCGAAGAGTTTTCAATAGATGTTTCATCCTCCATTATTTCATCATTTGGAACGATAATCCAAGACCAAATCCAGGATACTGTTTTAACAATGGCAGATGATTTTTTAAAATTAATTAAAGATCAAATAATGCAATTGATTCAACCCCTTTTACAACCATACATTGAAAAATTGATCGATGTTTTTTTAGCAGACAATCAAACACTACAGAATCTAGTTAACAATAGTATCGATGTTGTTTTTTCCCATCTTTCTTTTTCCTCAGCATCAATTTCATTAACAGTATGGAGAGGATAAAAAAATGAAATCACATCCATTATTAAAAGATGATCTGGCACGGGTAAGTTTTGCAGTCATTGGAATATTTCTTATCCTTGGAAGTAGTGTTACTTCAGTGTATATCGGCATGTATGAACAACAAGGAAATGAAAAAAACACATGGAACACTGATCAAAACAATGTTGAAACATTACTAGCTAAAGCTAGAGTGGATCTAGCTCAAGTACTCAATGGAGCTGGAGTAAATGCATTACAATACATCGGCAATCATCCAGTCATTATCCCCTCAGAATCGTTTACGTCAGCCGAAAAATGCAATCAATTTCGATTGAAACAAAAGATTTCAGAAGTTCTCACCGAGTATCTGCAAATTAATTATATAGACAGTATTTGTATCCATAATGATCTAAAGCTCATGGTAGATCATTCAAAATTATCAAGTAAAGGTATATCATCTGATTCTCTTTTAATAACCCCCATAGAAATGCAGTTGGAAAGACCAATTGGTATCCCTTTTTTTGGTCCTGAAAAGAAACAAAATATGCCAGTTTATTATCAGATCACTTGTGAAATCCCTGTTATTATCTTATCTAAAACATCTGAAGAAAACAATGAATCTTTATCATTGACTCTTTCCGTTTCAACGGTATTGACGAATCGTTTTTTGGCATTGCAAGATCTTCTCCATTCATTTAATGAATCCTTGCATGGTTTAGGTCCCTTCTGGAAAACGATAACGTTAATCGCAAATGTCTATTCAATGGCACGAGGATTTCGTCACTACAAAACGGGAAAACCTCAAAATGTTGTGGAAAATAAACATTTGGAACTCATCACAAATCTTGTTTTCCTCTTTCAAACTGCTTTGACTTTTGGAGGGATAGACCCTCAGCTTTTAATCGAAACAGCAAAGGAAACAAAATCTGTGTTTTCAGGTGAGGAAACAACGAATATCTCTTTAGTTAATTCAATGAGTTCACCAGATTGGGGGGTGTCTTTTTCTGAATTCCAAGATCATTACGATCCGGAATCTACTTCAAATCTGGAGGATATGAACCAACAACTGGTAAATATTTCTGATATTGCTTATTCAATTCTTTATAATGCAACATCACTTCATCTACATTTCTTAGATACAACTAATCAAGAACAATTGGTATCTTATCAGCTCAACTCTGAAAGATCTCTTGATGAAGTTGTTCAACAATATCTAGATTATAATTGGATATTTACTGGTTCATCCCAAGGGGAATTTCAGCAAAATCACTCCACAATTCAAAAGATACAATCAGTGAGTGAAAATGTGTACTCATCTTCATTTTATACTAAAATAAAACGAATAGGGCCAAGTAGAATCACCCTAGGAAATAATTCAGGTTTTCCGATTGATAATGGATCCTCTTCATGGATATTTAAAAATGCTGTCTTGGAATCTCAAAAATCAAAACCTGAAAAAGGAACGATTACATCTGGATCAATCGTTTACGAAGAGGTATATACGATTGTTTGGAAACGATCTCACTGGTGGAGTAATAAAACAACACAAATAATTGATAATGAAACAATAGAATCGTGGAGTGAACTTGTCACAACCGACTATAAATACGAAGAAAATGTCACATTTTCGATAACCCTGAAAGATTATGCAGATATAAAGAATGTTGTCGGTGAAATCAAGGATGTTTTTTATGAAAACCTTTCTTTTTCAGATTCAAATTTAGTCACCACGATTCCAGCGTATCATCAAGATATCTATGAACCCGTCAAACAAGATTTGTTCACATCAGAAGAAGGAATATATGTTCAGAGCACTGTTTTTGAATCGCCTCCTTCTTGGATATACGATAAAGCATATGAAGCTCTTTTGCAAGTGTATGATTCTGTTTCAAGAATAACTATAGATGAAGATATCAATGCGGTGAACTATCCCAATCCAAATCTTCTTTTATCTCTTGCTTTTCAAGATATAATTGATCAGTTCGAATCGAACAAAACATTTTTTGAGCAAAAAAATCTATATTTTACCAATGGTGAATTTGATTGTACAGGATCTAAAGTAATATATGCTATTAGAAAGTGGTATGTCAACTTGATCCATCAACAGCTCTATGATTTATATGATCAAACGCAACGATATGTAGAGGATGCAATCACAGATGCATTGAATGATGCAGGTATTTCGGAAAAGAAACCTTTTGATGAATCCATGGATGAATCAATCGTTTCTTCATTGAATCGGCAATTGTCAATTCCATTTAGTGTTGAAATGCATCTACAGAAAAAAGAAGCGAGTTTGATAAATAGTTGGAATGAAACTCTTCTTCTCTCAGTTGATCATACTCCACCATATTTTTCATGTTTTTCAAAAGAAAGCTATGATGGTAAGGAAGAATACTTTTTAGGGATTCAGAACACATGTATTTTAGGACCAACTGGATTACCTTTATTGCCCATTACTCCAGCAACCCCCTGGCTTGTTACATTAAACACATGGTTTATCCAGATTAGAGGATCCATTGCCGAGTTTTCAATCCGAGATCATAACGATGAAACCGTGTTTCATCCCTTGTTTTGTTATGAACCGCAGGAATATGTTCGAAAAAATGAAATCATTCGTGCAAATGATGGCACGATTCTAGGGTTCAATACAAGACTTTCTTTTTCAGTTGATACGGTAACTTGTTCAATTGTTCCTTCTTGGGGGTTTATGGTCGGCGATAAAAAAGGAGGGCTTTTTGAACATGATGGAAGGTCAATTTCATGATACGGAAGGGATCTTATTGACAGTAATTTACAGTAAAAAACGGTTGTTTTTGATAATGGGGTTTTTCATTTTTTTCATTCTTCCTTTGTCAGTAGATCCCATCGCTTCAATTCCCACTTGTTCATATGGGAGTTTTGACGCTTGGATAAGTATCGATGGGTTGAATTGGATGAATACAACGGTCAAAAATCTTTCATTGGAATGTGGTCAACCATTTTATGTAAAGACACTATTAAGACCAACTACTGAGGATAGTTGGCTAGCGGTATATCTTTTTGAACCAGGTGTAAAACGTTCTTCCGATGAATCATTCATCGTTTTAGAGGGTCCATGTCAACTAAATACTTATGTAGATCTAGGGAAAATAAAAGCAAACGAATCAATACAAATGATTTGGAAGATGCAAGTGAAAAATGATCCTATGTGGTCCGGTGGAACAACCCCTCTTTCAATTACAGGGTTTTTTCAAAAGTATCAAAATGGGAAGTGGATCACAGAAGACATCACCTTTTCCATTGCCAATATCCATCTACAGCAAACGACATGGAATGAATACTCTCAATTTGACATAATCACCCCAGATTGTTCTCATTTGGAGGGCAAAGGGTTTACCTTCTTTTCAATTCCATTGATTCTTGTCCTGTTTATGGGTTTGTACTTGAAAAAAAGAAGGAAGTGAATGATAACTAACAATCAGTGGACAAGATGATCATTATTAAGCTTCCAAGGAGGCGAAACGATACAATAAAATTCTAACAATGATTCGCCAGTGTTTCTAACGTATTGCGTTTTTTTTGATGGAACAACGATGACGCTTCCTATAGAAATATGTTCTTTTTCTCCATCAACGACAATCTCACCGGAACCATTCACAATGATGTAAGTTTCGATTGATTCAGTTAATACATGTGGTGTGGACTGTTCTCCAGGGAGAAGTTCTGCGTGAGCTAAACTATAGGGGGTTTTTGGATCCGTCTTTGAATGGACTGGATGGATTATTTCAGCAAGTAATGTTTTATCAACAACTGGATTATGTTTTTGTTTTTTACTATTCTTATGAAACATGATACTTCGGTAAAAACAAGGAAATATTATTTAGATATTTCTAAGGGCTTGATTCATAATTCAAGCTTTTAAAAAAATGCAAGATTTATATTCCTTCTTATTTTTATTTCATAACCTGCTTTATGCAATCAAATAAATCTTTTGTTTCAACGGGTTTTTCAAGAACAGCATCACCACAACATCCACGGGTAATCTTATCAACCATCTCATTATTTCCGGTCAAAAACACAATTGGAATGTCCTTCCAAACCGGAGTGCCCCGTATCGTATCATACACTTCACAACCACTCATCCCAGGAATTATAATATCTAAAAAAATGAGATCTGGTAAACCACCCTGTTCCAATTCCTTGAAACATTCTTCACCTGATTTCACCCCGATAAATTCAAAATCATCACCCAACTCGTTTAACACCTGTTCAAAGGAAAATAATTGATCCGGTTCATCATCGACAAACATTATTTTTTTCTTCATTGATGGACATCCCACCATACAAAAACAATACCTTTACACCATAGGTAAAAAGTTTAATCTTTGTCAAATAGTAGTATATCATCAAAGTATAGTATAAAACAATACATGCTATGACTATTTATAACTATGTGTTTCATATTCCGAAAAATTATTAAACTAAAGTTTTATTCCATAAAATAGACCTAATTGGAGGGTTGGTTCACTGTTAACACCGGGTTCACCTGAGGAAGAGGATTTTATTAAAAAGCTTATGAAAAAATTCAAACATTTATCTTTAAATAAAGATGAAAAGAATGAATAATTCTTCTTTCTTAAAGATTTAAAAAAAGTCTGTTATCCAACCTAATTTTTATTCATAGTGGTTGTTTTTGCGAATTATGAATCAGGCCCTATTTCTAAGCTAAAATATCAATTTTTTTATAATATTTTTTGTTTGGATAAATATAAGATTTTTTGATGTATCGATTAATCGTTTAGTTTGCCATTAATTATTTCTCTTAATGGGATGTATGCGAGTAATAAAGCAATAAAGATCCATACGAGCAAACCTGGCCACCAGGGAGCATATTGAAAAACCATTAAATTAATACCTAAAACGATAAGCACTGCGATTACAACTCCAGTTAATGCTTCTCCAGCAACAAGACCTGCGGTGAACAAAAGACCAGTTCGTATTGTTTTCTCTTGAGGAGTCACATTTTTTTGTTTAATCGCTAATTCCCAATCGCTGGATTCCTCTATTGATTCCTTTTTAAATCTTTTTAGTAGATAACGATCTGTATAATATCGAATGGCCCCTCCTGCAAAAATTGGTACCGATAAGGTAAACGGAAGATAAATGCCAATAGCTACGGGAAGAACTGGAAGATCAATTAAAATGAGAACTACTGCAAGGACCATTCCTGCGATGATATACGGCCAGAGCATTTCTCCCCCTAGAACTCCTTTTACAATTCCACTCATGAGGAATGCTTGAGGGGCGGGAAGTTGCCGACTTCCAATGATAAATGCTTCATGAAGTACTTTTATCACAATACCAATGGTTAGACTGATAGCTATCACACCAAGGGTCATCATTATCTGAAGTTTTTTTGGTGTTGCACCAAGCATCTGTCCGCAAGCCATGGATTGAAGTAAATCACCAGATATCGATCCACCGATACAGATCACTGCAGAAATAAAGATGACTATTGCCATTCCTTCAGGACCAGTTACTCCCAGCACTAACATAAAAATACTTACAATCAGAAGAACTGCAACAGTAACTCCTGAGATGGGACAATTTGAGGAACCAACTAAACCAGTTAGATATCCTGCCAGAGCACTTGCAAGAAATGCAAAACCAATGGTGATAATTGCCATAAGAAGTGAGATCATGATCAGATCAGATAACCATACATAGAGAAGAAAAATTGGGATGGCAAGAAGTACGATAAAACTAAATACGAGTTTGTAACTGAGATCTTGTTCCGTTCTTTTTTGAGTTTTTTTCTGTCCTCCCTTCAAACCGATGACTGCTTCTTTGACACTATCGACAAGATTATGCCTAATGGACCATATCGCCCAAAGACCACCAACAAGCATTGCTCCGACGCCAATATATCTGATCTGGGACCCCCATATTTCAAAAAATCCCCAGATATGTAGCCCGGTTTCCATATTTCCTTGCCCCATGGAAAGAGCGTTGACCACTGTTTCTTGTGTTAGCGGTGTTGGAAGACCCGTGGCAAGTGCGATTAATGGTGCAATGATTACCCATCCGATCAAACCACCAACAAGTACATATGATGCGATTTTTGGCCCGATGATCCAGCCTACCCCCAGTAGCGCAGGAGACGTGGTTATTCCGCCATATAGCCATGCTGGATTTGTTTGCTGACCTATGGAAAATTTTCCTATCGAATTAATGGATTCTATAGTGCCTCTAAAAATATTTAATGATAATTCTCCAAATTTATATGATGCAGCAACAATTCCTCCTATGAGTAACCATAATCCTCTTGAATCTTGTTCATGTTCTTCAGTTGTTTCCCCCCCAACTGTTGTGGTCAACACTGCTGCAACTGCAACTCCTTCAGGGAATGGAAGATCTGTTTTGACCACAAGTGCCCTTCGAAGGGGTACCATCCATAATACACCCAGAAGTCCACCTAGTAATGAGATGATACTTGTTTCAAGTAATTGGATTTCTGTCCAAGCACCAAGGAGGACCAATGCAGGTATGGTAAAGATAACTCCTGCAGCGATACATTCTCCTGCGGCAGCACCCATCGTGGCAAGATTTACTTCTAGAATTGTTCCTTTGAATGGTTTTAACAAAGCTAGTGACATAACTGCACCAGGTATGATTGCTGAAACGGTCATTCCTGCGTAAAGTCCTAAATATGCATTTGCAGCACCAAGAATGATTGCAAGAAAAAGACCAACCAAAATAGCTTTTAGTGAAAGCTCAGGTATAGCTCTATCTGAGGGGATGAATGAGGGAAAATCATCACGTGAAGTCATATATATTAATAGTTATTGCTAACAAACTATTTTAATGTGATGATAAAATAAAAATTGACTGCTTTTCGTTTATTTTAAAACACAACTTGAAAAAATGAAAATCATTAAATAATCTTTTGTTATTGCGGAAGTAAAACGTGGGGAGAGGCATACGTAGAATGCTTTCTAGAACAGATGAAAACATCGTAGAATTCGGAAAACTTGAATTGGTGGACAAAGAAATTTCGTTTATTGCGTTTAATCGACGAGATAACTAAAAAAAATAAACTAATCAAGTATCCTTCTCTTTTTTTTTCTATATCAAAGAACACGATAGTAAACTCTCTATAAAACTGATGAAAACAAGTCCTGTATCCATGTAAAAAAACCCAATAGATCAAGACCAAATAATACTGCAAAGAAAACGATTAATATCAGTAAAAGTTTTATTGCAAATTTAATAATTTTCCAAGCGACTAAAACAACAATAATTCCGCCGATAAACACAACCCATAACGGAAGATTAAATCCTAATATCATCATGTTTACACTTACACCAATTTAGATAAATCATCGTTCTCAGTTATATTAATTTTGTTTTTTGCGCAATAAAAGAATCAACAATGAACTATTGATTTGATGCAAAACTTACAAAAAACATGTTTTCATTTAGATTATTGTGTATCTTTCTCACCCCAATATCAAAGAAAACACGGTTGAATTTCGAGAATATCAAATTAATATTGCTGCATCGGCTGCTCGAAAGAATACATTAATCGTTCTTCCAACAGGCCTTGGAAAAACCGTGATAGCACTACTTGTCATAGCAGGTAAACTTAAAAAGGACCCTCATAAAAAAATATTATTTTTAGCACCGACCAAACCATTGGTCACACAACATAATCTTTTTCTTAAATCAACTCTTAAAATTCAACCAGATAAAATCACCATGTTCACCGGTGAAGTGAAACCTACACAACGAATCGGTCAGTGGAAAACAAATTCGGTAATTGTTTCTACCCCTCAAGTTATCGAAAATGATTTGTTGTCAAAAAAAATCTCACTTCAAGATGTTTCATTGATTATCTATGATGAAAGCCACCATGCAACAGGAAAATATGCCTATGTGTTCATCCATGAACGTTATCAACATGATTGTGAAAAACCACATAGTATTGGAATGACTGCATCTCCGGGAAATGATAGAGAAAAAATCCTTGAGGTATGTAAAAATCTTTCATTGAATCATGTTGAGATTAGAACTAAGTATGATGAAGATGTGAAACCATATGTCCATGAGTTAGATATTTCATGGAAAAAAGTAAATCCGCCTCAAGAATTTTCCTATGCCGTACAATTATTACGTAAAACGCTAACACCACGATTGCAGTTGTTACGTAATGTTGGAGCGATTGAGTCTGCTTCAGTTTCTACAATTACCAAAACTAAATTGTTGAATGCACAAAAAGTAATTCAAACGGAAATCAAATCTCGGGTGGATCCACCTAAGACACTGTTTACTGCTGCTGCTACACAGAGTGAAGCAATAAAATTATATTATGCGATAGAATTATTACAAACCCAAGGACTTGAAGCTACTAAACGTTTTTTACATCGACTCAGCGAGGAATCAAAACAAAAAAACGCAAGTAGATCTGCACGAAACCTCTTAAATGATGATCAATTTTTAGAAGCAGCGGCTTATATTAATTCTTTAAGAATAGAACATCCTAAATTAGATGAAGTAGCTCGTATTACAACGGATCAATTACAAAAAAATCCAGATTCACGAATCATTGTCTTTACTCAATACAGAGATACAAGTAAAATGGTTTTTGAATATTTGAAGGAATTACCAAGGATAAAACCAGTTCGATTCATTGGACAAGCCGGAAAAACAGATGACAAGGGATTGACGCAAAAACAACAGGAAAAAATCATTTCAGATTTTAGAAAAGGTATCTGTAATGTATTAATTTCAACTAGTGTTGCAGAAGAAGGACTTGACATTCCATCCACTGATCTGGTAGTATTCTATGAACCCATTCCTTCAGAAATTAGAAATATTCAACGGAGGGGTCGGACTGCTCGGAAAATGGCAGGAAAACTTATTATTCTAATCACAAAAGGAACTGTTGATGAGGGATATTATTGGGCTTCGAAACGTCGCGAAAAGAATATGCTTTCTGATTTACATTTACTTCGATCGCAACTTAAACAATCTCTTGCCGATTCCAAGAATATATATGGCTCTCAAAATAATGAAGTTATGCGAAAAAATGATTCGATAAATAATCAAAAAAAATTGGATGAATATCAGAATCAATCGGAAGAAAAAAAAATTACGGTGGTTGTAGATCATAGAGAATCTCGATCAACGGTTTGTAGAGCTATAGCAAGTCAATCAATTCATCTAGTCTCTAAACAATTGGATGTGGGGGACTATATTGTTTCCTCTAGAATCGGAGTTGAACGAAAATCTGTTGATGATTTTCTAAATTCATTGCTAAATGGACAACTATTTTCCCAACTTCATCGATTACGTGATGCATACCCACGTCCAGTGTTGATTTTAGAAGGGGAAGGATTGTTCACAAAGAGAAACATAAATCATCGTGCTATCTATGGTAGTTTGATTTCCATTGTTGTTGATTTTGGCATTCCGGTATTATCTACAAAGGATTCAAAAGAAACTGCTGACGTATTGATAGTCATGGCAAAGCGGGAGCAACGACAAGAGAAAAAATCCATTGCATTACGCGGGAGTAAAACTTCATTTTCATTGACTGAACGTCAGCGATTCATCGTTGAAGGTTTTCCAAATATTTCAAGTCTTTTAGCAAGTAGATTACTTGCCCATTTTGGTTCAGTTCATGCGTTAGTTAATGCTTCTGAAAAAGAATTACAAGAAGTAAATGGTGTGGGGAAACAAACAGCAAAAATGATTATTTCAGTGTTACATGAAGAATATGCACCTGAATAAAAAGAGTCCAAACGTTTTTATCTAGTTGTGTATTACACTGGCAGCATTACACCGTTGGGGTGATTATCCGTGACCAATGAAATAATCGAACAAGTATGTGATGGATTGGATATGCTTAATGAGGATACTTCCGTTCCACGTAATATTCGACGTGGTGCAGAAGAAGTGAAATTGCTGCTTTTGACTGATTCTGATCCATTAGATGTGCGTGTTTCAACTGCCACATCTAGATTAGATGAACTTGCAAATGATCCCAACATTCCACTCCATGGAAGGACCCTTATTTGGAATATTATGAGTCGTTTAGAGGAGTTGGCATAATTCTGTTATCCATTAATTCATGGCTAGTATGTTCTCTTGCGAACATTCTTTATAGTGTGACCAATAATAATTAAATTTGTAGAAGGATGAACGTATGATTAGAATAGGTCAAGCAGGTATCCCTCTTTCTTGTAAGGGACGAACGAATAAAGATGGATTAGTTTATACAAAAGAAATTCTTGATTTAAACGCGCTGGAAGTTCAATTTGTCCGTGGTTTATATGTCATGGATGATGATGAAGCTTTCTTTATGAAGGAATATGCCCATGAAAACGATGTTGAACTTCATGTCCATGCACCATATTATATTAATTTTGCTGGAGACGATGAAGTGAAACTTAGTATTGAAAAAGCGATAAGTTCCGCTCAACTTGCCCATAAAATGGGGGCAAAAACAGTCGTTGTCCATCCAGGATATTATGGTGAAAAAACTCCGTTGGAAACATTAAATCAAATTGTTAACAATACACAAACCCTCATTGATTTGATGAAAGAAGAATCAATAGATGTCAATTTAGGCTTGGAAACCATGGGAAAGCAAAAGGTTTTTGGGAGTTTGGATGAAATCATCAAAGTTTCCGAACAGGTACCTGGCGTTATTCCGGTTATTGACATCGGCCATATCCATGCTCGATGTAATGGTTGTTTACAGAAACAAGAAGATTTTGAAGAAATCTTTGAAAAATTAAGCGTACTTGATTTATCACACTATTTAATTCATGTAACTGGTGTTTTATATGAGAATGGGAATGAACAGTATCATCTTCCAGTAAAGAAAGGTGATATGCCAGTAGGTCCATTGATCGATACAATTCTAGATCATAATTACAATGTGACCCTTATTTCAGAATCACCATTGCTTGAACATGATGCAGTGTATCTTCGATTACAAGTTGAAAAAGCGATCATGAAACGAACTGGTGGTGAAGAGGCAGATTATAGAGATTTATCGGCGATTTTATGAAATCATCTTCTGTTTTTCATGATTCTATCTCTTATATTCATAGGAAAATCAAAGATATCCTAAATCAGGTTTCTTCAGAAGATATTTCCACTGTGAAAAATTTATTTTTTCAAGCAAATCATATTTTTGTTTATGGTGCTGGACGATCTGGTTTAGTGGCTAAGGCTTTTGCCATTCGATTGATCCATCTTGGTTTTCAGGCCTTTGTCGTTGGTGAAACAATCACAGTTCCCGTTCAAAAAGGAGATCTTGTAGTAATCGTCTCTGGATCAGGTGAAACAATCCCTGCAGTGATGACTGCAGAGATAGCATATGATCTAGGAGCTGATGTTATATCAATCACTGGAAAAAAAGATTCAGAGATTGCAAAATTTGCTACGATCACGTTATTTATCTCTGCAAACTGTTCAGAAGATGAACGAAAAAGATTTGCTCCCCTAGGAACTCTTTTTGAGGCAAGTGTGTGGATTCTTCTGGATGGTTTGGTAGCGGATCTACTTGAAAGTAAACAGGAAGATGAAGAAACAATGAGAAAACGTCATGCTACGTTAGAACAATAAACGATTTATAAAATTTTTTTTAATTGTTTGTTACATCTTGTTCATTTACCATAAATTTACTGATTTCAGCTATTGATTCAGTAAGGTTTGATATATCTTCGATGATGAGTTCTTCTTCATCGTCATCATCATCAATTAAACTAAACTCATGATATTTTTGCCTAAGCATTTCATGTAATCCTTTTGAAAATATATCTTCAGGGGATAATCCAAGTTGTTTCATTACCGTTAACGAGTCTTTGGAAATTGAGATTACAATCTTTTTTCGTTCAGTCATATAAATGGCTCCGTATCATACATATTCGTTGTGGATAAATAAAATAATACATAGACCTATATTAAATAGTTTTTCTTTATTTTTTTAGATTCAATCAATCGTTGGATCATTAAGAGTATTGATATAGAAACAATAATTAAAGATGTCTCTATTCACGGTCTTGTGTTTGAAATACCTCGTGGAACTAGAGATTTCACCTCAGAAGAAATGCAAAAACGCCGTTTTGTTGAAAACATATTTCGAAATGTTTTTGAATCATATGGATATAAAGAGATCCAGACTCCAACTTTTGAATATTTGGAATTATTCACTGCAAAATCTGGAGATGCAGTTCTTGATGAAATTTACGATTTTAAAGATAAAGGAAATCGACATTTGGCTTTACGACCTGAGTTGACCGCTCCAGTTATGAGGATGTATGTGGATCATTTACAAATGGAACCGAAACCAATAAAATTATATTATTTTGGGAATTGTTTTAGATATGATCGTCCTCAAAAAGGAAGATACAGGGAATTTTCTCAAGCAGGTTGTGAACTCATCGGTACAGATAAGCCTGAAGCTATTGCCGAGTTGATCGCATTGTCCTGCGATATGCTTGAAAAAATTGGATTATCACAAATAGAACTGGAAATAGGTAATTTAAGACTACTTTCAAAGGTATTTGATGCATTATCATTGACAGATGATCAGCGACAATTACTGTTACCTTCAATAGATAAAGAGGAATTTGATGATGTGAAAGACATGCTACATCAATGGAATGTTGATGAATCAAAAATCAATGATTTTTTTGATTTATTATGCAACCAGGACAGTAATTTGTTATACAATCTACTTGGAAATGATGCGGAAGTCTCAGATGAGATCCATCGGCTACATCGTATTATTGAATTGCTACATCATCATTTCTTCATGACTGATGTCACATTGAATATGGGTATCGTCAGAGGTCTTGATTATTACACGGGTGTCGTTTTTGAAGTGAAAGCCCCTTCGTTGGGTGCTGAAAAGCAAATTTGTGGAGGTGGTGAATATAGGCTTATTCCCTTGTTTGGGGGAAGGGATACACCTACTGCAGGTTTTGCCCTAGGTTTTGATCGAACTCTGTTGGCAATGAAGGAAGAACAAATGGCCTTTCCAGTTAAGCATTTAGACTTTTATATAGTACCAGTGAATGGTGATATGATTGCTTATGCTCTTGAACTTGTAACGATATTAAGACGAACTCAAAAGCTAAGCTGTGATGTTGATCTGTTAAGACGTGGTGTTGGTAAGGCATTAAAATATGCAAATGCTCAGAACACGCGTTATGCTATATTACTTGGTCCGGATGAACTAAAGAAAAACATTCTCACTATTCGAAATATGAAAACTGGAGAACAAAAAGAAGTCAGTATTGAACAATTTAAAAAGGATCCTTTCGATACGTTAACATAACATTTTTTTTAAATCGGTATCGTTGACTGGTGATATCTGCCCATGAAACAGGAAAAAGATGTAAAACCCTCAATTATCTATATCATTGATACCTCTGCCTTGTTGAGTGGAAAACCTTTCCCTATTGATGAAGAGGAATGTTGGACAGTTGAAGAAATTGCTAACGAGTTTTCAGAGGGTGGAGTATCATTTAGAACATTTATTTATCTCCGAGAAAAAGGACTCAGTATTCATCAACCAACCATTCAAGCAAAAAAAAAGGTATCCAATATCATTGAAAAGATGGGAGAAACTTCTCGGTTATCCTCTGCTGATAAAGCAGTTCTTGCGTTAGCTGTCGATGTGCAAGATAATAAAAAAACAAAAGCAGTGATTCTTACTGATGACTACAGCATTCAAAATATCGCATCGGTGCTTCATATACCATTTCAAGCGATTTCACAACGAGGTATTACAAAAACGTTTAAATGGATTCGTAGATGCAATGGATGTGGCCGGACGTTATCATCTACCGAATCTGTTTGTCCCATTTGTGGTTCAAATGCTAGAGATGTAATTGATAGATCACAACCTAAAAAAAAGAAAAAATGGTGATTCAGGATGAACTTGAAAAACAGTTTTGATAAACTTTCTCGTTTTTGGAAAAACGATAATGAGACGATTTCATTTCTCAGAGACATTATGGTTGCAATAGCCGTAGTTCTTGTGATTTTAACCGCGTTATGGGGTTACACTGGACAGTGGTTTGGTGCTCCGATGGTTGCTATTGAATCCGGTAGCATGCAGCATCTTGATGAGCCATTTGGCCGCATTGGAACAATAAATGCAGGGGATATGGTTCTTTTGGTCAAGGTAAATGGTTTTGATGAGATCATTACACAGAAGGAGGCTGAACGAACTGATGGATATACGTCATATGGAGATTATGGTGATGTCATCATTTATCGGAAGTATGGTCGAACTGATGATGATCAAATCATTCACAGAGCGATGTGTTGGATAATTGACAATGGAAATGGGACATTTACCGTAGAAGAATATGATTTATTCAATGTTGAATCCATTACGATTCCTGAATTAGGATTAACTAAGTATAAACCAAGTCACTCTGGATATATTACAAAAGGAGATAATCCTATTACCAACGATCGTGCGGATCAAGCAGGCGGGATTTGTTCCGAACCCATTAAACTATCCTGGGTGACCGGAAAAGCAAGGGGGGAACTTCCCTGGGTAGGTACAGTAAACTTATTATTCAATGATATCTTGAATGGGGCATTTTGGAACATTCAAATTAGTCCAACGGTCTATAATGTTCCACAAGATTGTATCATATGTTTGATATTTTTAATTGTCGTGTTGATTTCCATTCCTGTTTCAATGGATCTTTATGAATGGCATCGAAAGAAAAATCAACCGCTGGATCAACACTAAATTAAGGACACACATTAAAAAAAGTGATGTTTATTTCTTTGATTGATACCAGTTGGGAACAGTTTCATATGGCAACGGATCACGGAGTTGAGCCTGTTGGAATCCTTGCAGTCTAAGTTGACATGATTCACATTGTCCGCATGCTTTTTCTCGACCGTTATAACACGACCATGTATCCTGAAAGGAAACATTTAGTTGAACCCCTAATTTGATGATCTCCGCTTTATTTAGATCAATCAATGGTGTTTTAATAATTATTTTGTCTCCAGTCACTGTTTTTTTCGTTGCAATATTAGTCATTTTTTGAAAGGCTTTGATGTATTCCGGTCTACAATCAGGATACCCTGAATAATCCATTGCTGTAACTCCAGTAAAAATCGCTTCGGCATCTCGTATTTCAGCTAATGCAACGGCAACGGATAAAAATACAGTGTTTCTCCCAGGAACATAGGTGTTAGGAATATTTTTCCCTATTTCAGATACATGATCAGGTTTTGTAATGGCTTGTTTACTTTCCTTTAACAAGGAAGATCCGCCAAATTGAGATAAATCAATGTTAAACAGAACATGATCTGTTATTGATAATGTTGAACCGATCCTTTTAGCAGCATTGATCTCTTTATCGTGCTGTTGACCATAAAGAAATGTAAGTGCAGACAACTCATAACCTTGCTGTCTTGCAACATAAGCAGTAACAGTAGAATCTAACCCTCCAGATAATAAAACTATAGCTTTTTTACCCATATTTATTCCAATAAAATATGTTATTTATTTGATTATTTTTGATAACCATGCACCTTGACCATATCCTTCATCTACACCAATCTCAATTTTTGTTAACATATGATTACTGGGTAGCTTAGAAAGAAACTGTGTAAGGACAAATTCAGCAAGATGTTCAGCAGAACTTGATGAGATAGGAAGTAACACACAATCTTCCTCAGGGAATACATAAATTTTGCCAAGGGAATGAAGTTTAATTGAGTGATTTGAGTGTTGAATGGTAACAACCGAACTTTCATTTGGGATAAGAACCTTATGATCCAATTGATCAGCAATATCTCTTAGAAGATTTTTAACAACTGAAAAATCAATAATGATTCCTTTTTCATCTTGAGACCCATGAAGTTTAGTATGTATGGCATAACTATGCCCATGTAGACGTCCACATTTTTCATATTCTGGTATTACATGAGCTGCGCTAAACTGGATTTTTGCTTTCCAACCATCAATAGTTATAAATGAATCCATAGAATCATCCTGTTTTTTTCTCTTGGTAATCTTTAATTGCTGCTTTTAACGCATCTGAAGCCAGATTGGAGCAATGCATCTTAACAGCAGGAAGTCCACCCAGCTCTTTTGCCACATCCTTTCTAGTTAGCTTAAGTGCTTCATTTATGCTTTTTCCTTTAACAAGTTCTGTTGCTATACTGCTACTAGCAATAGCTGCAGTGCAACCAAACGTTTGAAATTTTATATCAGAGATCTTTTCGTCTTTGACGTTAATATAAATTACCATGACATCCCCACAAGTAGGATTTCCAACTTTTCCAATACCATCCGGATGTTCTAATTTACCCATATTACGAGGATTACGAAAATGATCTAAAACTTTTTCTGTATACATATCATTCATAGAAATTCTCCTTATTTACTCCATAATGGAGACATCTTCCTTAATTTATCTACAATATCTGGGATGATCTCACATACGTATTTTACTTCTTCTTTTGTACTTTTTCGACCAAGAGTTAACCGCAAAGAACCATGGGCTAATTCAGGTGTAAGCCCTATACTTGTTAAAACATGAGATGCCTGCAGTTTCTTAGAAGAACAAGCCGAACCTGTTGCAGCAGCAATCCCGACATCGTTAAGCATCATATTCAAGGATTCTCCTTCAATTGCGGTAAAGCGAAAATGGGCATTATTAGGTAAGCGTTTTTTAGGATGTCCATTTAGATAACTTTCTTCTATTTCTAAAATATTTTTAATGAGAGCATCTCTTAATTTATTCATATGAGAAGCATCTTTTTCTATTCGTTTTAAACCAAGTTCACAAGCTTTTCCTAATCCAACGATTCCTGGAGTGTTCAAGGTTCCGCTCCGTTTACCTTTTTCATGTCCTCCACCCTGGAGAAGAGGATCAAATTTGATATCCTGGTTATAATATAATGCCCCTACACCTTTTGGACCATATATTTTATGGCTAGAAAGGGAAAGTAGATCAATGGGGAGTTTGGAAAGATCTATAGGAATTTTTCCTACTGCTTGAACTGCATCAGTATGAAATAAGATATCATGTTCCCGTGCAACGGTTCCGATTTCCTTTACCGGTTCAATGGTACCAATCTCGTTATTTGCATACATGATTGATATAAGAAACGTATCTTTAGTAATCGACTCTTTTAATGTTTTTAGATTGATCAATCCTGTTTGATCCACTGGAAGATATTTAACGCGATAGCCATAGGTTTCAAGTTGTTTACACGTTTGTAAAACAGCAGGATGTTCGATACAGCTCGTGACTATATGTGGTCCTTTCGCTAGTTTCTTTGGATTGTGTTGAAATGCAATACCTTTTAAGGCTAGGTTATCAGCTTCTGTTCCTCCAGAAGTAAATAAAATAGTATCAGCTTCAACATGAAAGCAAGATCCCACTTGTCTGCGAGCATGTTCAATAGCATCCATCGCAGCTTTTCCTTGTGAATGAATTGAGGATGGATTTCCAAAGATTTCTGAAAAAAAGGGCATCATTGCTTCTACAACTTTTGGGTCTACGGGTGTTGAAGCAGCAAAATCCATGTATACATCATTCATAATTGATATTCTCCTACATTTCCTGATAATGTCATTGTATGGTACCTAGTGGTGAAAACCAATTTTTTCATTTATATTTTTTCCCCAATGATGATTCCATTAATCCTAAAAAAAATTAGTGATTATAAAAAAGATTATATGTGGGTCACGTGATATCATAATCCAGATGGTTGATTGTTCATGATGGATATTCTTTCATTATTCATAGGTTTTGGTATTGGAGTGATCGTCGTTGCGATAGCTATTGAATTTGGTGCAAAAAAGACTACCAATCCAATGCCATCGTCACGTCGAACTACTGATTGGAGTTTGGATGAAATTAAGAATCCTAAAATTATGGCTGAATATTTAGGAGATATTACGATTCCCAATCAGTCAAAGATTTTAGTACATAAATATAAGGCTGGTCGAGAATTCAATGGTTCACATGCAAAAACGACCAGTTCCATTCGTGGAAATTATATTTTAGGTGAGGACAGAGCCTTGATCCTTTCAGGCCCCATTAAGAATGATGAGTTGGGATTCTGGACCGTGGAAAAAGAAATTGTAGAATCTTTACATCAGGAATTTGATGAGCTTTGGAATAAAGCTTCGGATATCTCGGAAAAGAAACAGTGATTTAAACTATGAGCATTCTTATTAAGAACGGTACAATCATTACTCAGAATAAAAACCGAGATGTTTTTAAAGGTTTTATTTACATCGATGATGACAAGATTAATGAGATTTCCAAACAACCCCTTTCCAATGAAGCCGATTACATTATTGATGCAACGGGACAGTTAATTATCCCTGGCTTAATAAATACCCATACCCACATTCCAATGACCTTATTAAGAGGATATGGGGATGATATGGCACTTTCTGAATGGTTGCAAACTCGGATTTGGCCAGTTGAAGCTAAATTATCTGAATCAGCAGTTAAAACAGGGGCCGAACTGGGATTAATCGAAATGATGCGATCTGGAACGACCACATTTTTTGACATGTATTTTTTCGAAGATGCCATCGCTGAAACCGTTGATAGATTGGGGTTACGAGCAATTCTTGGCTTTGCGTTTATTGATACCGGGACTCCAGAGTATCCTGCTGATACATTACTTCATGAAGCAGAACAATTCGTAAAAAAATGGAATAATCATTTACGAGTAACACCTGCCCTTGCACCTCATGGAGCATATACTTGTGGTCCTGAAACTTTACAAAATATTAGAAACCTTGCAGATAAATACCACACCCCTCTTCAGATTCATTGTGCTGAAACTCGTGATGAGATCTATGATGTTGAACAACGATATGGTGTCAGACCTGTTTCACAATTATTGGAAAATGGATTGCTTGGGCCGGATGTGATTTTAGCACATTGTGGTTGGATAACTAAAAATGAAATTATGATGATGAAGAAAGCAAAAGTGAATGTTTCCCATTGCCCGGTGAGCAATATGAAAATTGGTACTGGTGGTTTTGCACCTATTCCAGAGATGCTAGATGCAGGGGTTGTGGTAAGTTTAGGCACCGATGGTGCAGCAAGTAATAATACACTTGACATGTTTGAAACGATGAAGTTTACTTCATTACTTCACAAACAGCATCGTTGGGACCCTAAGATACTTTCAGCTCAGACAGTATTTGATCTTGCAACCATTGGTGGTGCAAACGCTTTGGGCTTACATGATCAAATCGGTTCTCTTGAAGAAGGTAAGCTTGCAGATATGGCTGTTATTGATTTTCGAATCCCTCGATTGACGCCATGTCATGACCCCATTTCTCATCTAGTTTATGCCACACATGGTAGTGATGTCAGCTCCACCATCGTCCATGGAGAACCGGTGTTTCTAGAAAATAAGGTGGTCACTGTAGATGAAACCATGGTGTTGTCCAATGCAACAAAACAAGCAAAGTTTTTAACTGGTAGTTGATGTTGGGTTGGCATCGTGATCAAATGATCTCTTCATCTGAGTGGTTCGTATTATTTGGATCGATACTTTCCTTTGTTTTAATCATATTTCTTATTAGACGTCGTGTTAATTTCGGAATTTCATTAATTCTTGGAAGTATATTACTTGGGGTTTTTTCACTTGCTACAATCTCTGTTGAAACAGTGCTTTTTTCATTTTTAAATGCAACGATATATTCTGTAAAGACACAATCCTTTGTGTATAGTACTTTTGAATTAGCAGTTTTGATGACTTTGATTTTTATGCTTGCCTCTCTTATGCAGGATACCGGTAGTATCTCTCGATTGATTAATAGTTTTGGAGGTATCTTTCGTAAAGGGGGAACAATCGCAATCATTCCTGCCATCTATGGATTGATGCCGGTTCCTGGTGGTGCATTGTTTTCTGCTCCAGCGGTTGATGAGGAGGGAAAACGATTTGATTTATCGGTTTCCAACAAAAATTTTTTCAATGTTTGGTTCCGCCATATCTGGTTTCCAATTTATCCTATTTCATCAACAATTTTGATTATGGCTGATTTGGCATCATTGAACATGTACTTATTGATCATGGTGAACTCTGTTTCTTTTCTTTCAATGGTTCTTATCGGTTATGTTCTTCTTCTTTGGAAAACAGGATTGCTTAAAAGAAAAAGTTCAACAGTAAACACTATTGATAAATCAGAGATTCAGAAAACGAAAAAAGATCTTTCAGGGTTATTGTTTTTGTTACCCCCCCTTCTTCCATTGTCTTTTTCAATCCTTGAATTTATTGGTATACCCTTGTTCACTGCATTTATCATTGGTGTTATTGTAAGTATTTCATTATTATATTTTATGTCCTCTGTTCCTTGGAATCGATTCACCCTTTTTTTGAAACAAGCAATTACTTGGAAGTTGGCTGCCGTTATTATTGGAATCATGCTTTTTAGAGAAATATTTGAAGCATCTGGTGTTACCAACACTATTTATTCATTATTGGAAATGTTACCATTTTCTCCGTTGTTGGTCATTATCGTCTTTCCATTGATCCTTGGAGTGTTAACTGGATATTTACTCAGTGGCATAACATTATCATATGTGTTATTACAGCCCCTATTTAATTCATTTGATATTTCTACAGTTGGTCTTGTTAGCATTTTATTTATGAGTGGTTTCGTAGGATACCTTATCTCCCCCATTCATCTTTGTAATGTACTTAGTAGCGAATATTTAAAAACAGATACGACTCGGATGTATCCGTTATACATTCCTGCATCTATCTTTGTATTACTCATTCAAATTCTTTTTGTAATCCTTTTTCTCCCCTAAAAGGAGGGGGAACATTTTTAATAATCTACAGCTTGCATAGATGTATATGGATCATGAACTATTCATTAAAGAATTAAAGAACCCACATACGTTTAAAATTCCAAAAGACACTGCTCCAACGATGATTCAGACACACATCTCATTTGTGGTGCTGACTGGATCGTATGCATATAAAATCAAAAAACCTGTTGATTTTGGATTCCTTGATTTTTCAACATTAAAAAAACGGAAAACCTTTTGTGAAGAAGAACTAAGATTGAATTCTAGGTTGTGTCCTACACTCTATAAAAAGGTCATCACGTTTACTGAAACCAACGATGGAAATCATCTTGAAATCAATGGATCTGGACCGATTGTGGAATATGCGGTTAAAATGAAACAGTTCCCCCAAAAAAACATTATGACTCATTTATTGCAAAAACAATTGATCACCACCCATCACATCGATGACCTATTACATCAACTGGTTCCATTTTATCAAAAAAGCATATCTACAAACGAAATTGCATCGTATGGAACCGTTGAATCAGTTAAAAAAAATATTATGGAAAACTTTGAACAAACAAAGAATAAAATCAATATCACCATTTCATCAGATCGATATAAGCAAATCAAAGAATCAAACGAATTATTCTTTTCCTCAGCTGATTCACTACTTAATCAACGGAAAACGGATGGATTCATCAAAAGCTGCCATGGAGATCTTCATTCAGGCAACATTGTCTTAATCAATGATTCAGTCTGTGTGTTTGATTGCATCGAATTCAACAAAAGATTTCGATACATTGATGTTGCTTCAGACATAGGATTCTTAGCCATGGACCTTGACATTCAAAACCATCCATTTCTTTCCAGTTATTTGATACAAGAATACATCAAAAAAAGCAATGATTTTTCCCTACTGGAAGTGTTACAATTCTACAAATCCTACAGAGCTTATGTCCGTGGGAAAGTCCTTGGTTTTCAACTGGATGACCCACATATCAGCAAAGATAAAAAAGAATCCCTCATTAAACAAATATCAAGATATTTTTCATTATCTTCATATTATGCAGATCTTATGGTCCTTCAATTAAATAACTCAAAACCAGTGGTATTTTTAATGAGTGGTCTAACGGGAACTGGAAAATCAACCTTAGCATCAAAACTTTCCGTCGATTACAATGCCACCATAATCAACACGGATAGAGTACGAAAAGACATTGCAGGTATCAATAGACATGAACGACATTTGGACGATCCCAACAGTGGTTTATATCATCCAGACCGCGTTCATCAAACTTATAAAGCAGTGATAAAAGAAGCTGAACAGCTATTGAAACAAAATAAAAATGTAATTCTAGATGCGACTTTTCAAAAACGATCACATCGGAAAATGGCAAAAAATCTTTCTGAACAATATAACGCTGTCTTTGTTCCATTATTATGCACCTGCCCGGAAAAAATTGCAAAACAATGGCTTGATAACCGGTTGAAAACAAAAAGTGTTTCAGATGGACGTTGGGAGATTTATCAGATACAAAAAGAATCATTTGAACAATTCAAAGATGATGAAAGCCCAATAATCATAAACACAGCTCACACAGATTATTCAGATAGAATGAATGCATTTACTTCCATCCTAAATCGAATTCATAAGGAATACATATGAATAAAACAGTGAGTATCTATGAATTGGACACAAGCACCATCGATACTGAATTGATTAAAGAAAAGTATTCTATCTTATATCTACAACTTCCCGAAGGTTTACAACAACATTCAATGAACATAAAAGATTTTTTTCAGGAACAGTTCAATGTAACAATCATTCTTGATGCCGATCCATGCTACGGATCATGTGACCTTCCCGAAGAATCCTTACTAAAAAAACTAAATGTTGATGCTGTTGTCCAAATTGGCCATGTCCCCATTCCATCAATGAATATAGAAAAAAATCTTCATCCTATTTTTTTTGTGAATGCGATTTCCACAATACCTATTGAGACCATCCTCGATGATTGTACCCCTCATTTAATAGGAAAAAAGATTGGTATCGTTACCACCGCTCAACATATTCACCAAATAGATAAAATAAAACGTTTTCTAAAAAAGAATGGATTTATCCCCTTGTTAAGCGAAGGAAACTCACGATTGTTTACAAAAGGACAAGTGTTAGGATGTAATTTCACTTCAGCTACCGCCATTACTGACAGAGTAGATTCGTTTTTATTTTTAGGATCAGGATGGTTTCATCCCCTTGGCCTTCTTCTAGCAACGGATAAACCAGTGATCTGTGCCGATCCATACTCAAATCAAATCATTGATGCGGAAACTCTTAAGGAGAAAAAACAAAAAATTCTAAAACAACGTTACGGTGCGATAGCTATAGCAAAACAAGCAAAAACAATCGCAATCATCATTGGATTAAAACCTGGACAGATGCGATATCACTATGCAATAAAAATTCAAAAAATGGTATTGAATGCAGGGAAAAAATGCTTATTGTTAGCAGCAGATACAATCACTCCAACATTTACAGATCGGTTTCCAATGATAGATGTGTTTGTTTCAACTGCTTGCCCTCGTATCGCCATTGATGATTATACATGTTATAAAAAACCCATTCTAACTCCCATAGAACTTGAAATTGCATTGAAAGAAAAACAATGGGATGAATACGTGTTTGATCAAATCCTAAAATAGATAATTCATTGAAGAAAATTCAAAAAAGATAATCTAGTGTCATGGGCGAGGCCAGATTCGAACTGGCGACCTCCCGGTTATCAGCCGGGTGCTCCAA
>CAYOTP010000016.1:0-30019 GCA_964406955.1 uncultured Thermoplasmatales archaeon
CGTATGATTAATATAATGGATATTATTATACATTGTTGCTAATATCACAGTTTGAGGTGATGGGATATGAAAGAACGAACAAATAATGTATTTGATGAGAAAGACGAGCGTGTTGTTGATCTGTTTACAGAGCTTGGCATGCCAAAGAATTTGGCAAAAACACTTATGTATATCTGCCAAGTGAATGAATGTAGATCAACAGATATTGAACAAGGAGCTGATCTCCGGCAACCAGAAGTAAGTGTTGCTATGCAAGAACTACGTAAACGTGGTTGGGTAACAAAACGTGATCTAAAAAAGAAGGGTAAGGGTCGCCCAGTACATGTATATGAACCAACAACTTCTTTGGATGAAATTCTAACCTCATTTGAACAGGATAAACTAAATGAAATGAAATCCATTCAGTCTAATATTTCTGAATTGCGAAATACCATAAAAGAGATTTAATCTCTTTATCCTTTTTTTTATCTTTCAGAAATGACTATTCTACTAATCTATCACTAATCTATGGATGGTTGTATGTAGGGAAAATTGGAATATTTTTTAATAAAAAATTTGGTCATAGCTATCATTTTGAGAGGCATTAATCAATTGGGTCATCTTTGTCCAAACAATTGTAGTTAATCAATAATGACCTAGCTGTAATGATAAATTGATCCCAATTGGCTGGAAATCCAGCCAATTTAATTTTAAAATGATAACAGTTACCCCCGTCTGTTAATAAAAATTTATGTTCTAAAATATCTTTTTTCTCTAATCTAATAAAAAAAAATCCTAAATCATTAATCCGGGTAAGATATTGTTCACCTATCAATTTTTTATCAGCGGGCTGTAAATTTGAAAAAAGGCTGTTAAGAATTAGTTTATTGTGTCTGCTCTTTTGGGTTTTTAAGCGTAATATATGAATTGGTTTTCGACTAAATCCTTCAACAGTTTCAATTGAAAAATCCACCTTTTCCTTTATGAAATCCACTGGTAGTAAATACTGAAGAGTTTGTTTATGATTCGAGATTTTTTCTGTATCTTTTTCGAAAATGGTGATGGTGATATTGTGCACTAATTTAGCCATATTTTTTTCTCCAAATCGTTTAATACGTTTATTTTAATAACTTTAAGAAGTTCGCAATAAAAAATATTGTGATAATTAATGGTATAAACCAATTGTTTTTATTTTATTATTTTGACTATATTACATTAAATATAAATAAATTATAATATTAGAATATTTCTAAATTCATTTTAAAAAAGTATTTCGTTAATATACTTTAATATAAATATTTTTAAGAAAATTATAGATGTATACGTTGGTCTTTGATGGTTCGACATCCTTTTTTTAATTCTCTTTCTCGTTGACGGAGTTCCATGACTCTTTTGTCCACGTGATCCTGAAATTTCATTGTCATTTATGTTCACCTTATACTTTGTTTTTTTTCACGTATGTAAACACTCATTTAAAAATTTTATCCTTAATATTATATATTTATTTGCATGAATTATTTTTTCAATTTGAGTGTTAAGACAGACAAAAACATATAATATCATCTTACAATATGATTGTAAAGAATGATTAGGTTTTACTATGGATTCAAAAGAAGAAAAAAACAACGTCTCTGAGAATATGATCTCTTTAGACTCAATTGAACTTATAGACGATGGAAGTTTGACCAATGATGAATTGTTACTTGAAGCATCCCCTTTTGCCATGATATTATGTAATCTCGAAGGAAAAATTCTTGCTTTGAACACAATAATGGCAAATATCTTTCAACAATCAAAAAAAGAACTCATTGGAACATCTTTCTTTCCGTTACTTGAATTAGGTGCAGGGGAGCGAAGAAGACAGATCATTCATCGTGTAATGCATGAGAAGAAACCATATATTTTTGAAGATTTTGAAAGAGGGTCATGGTGGAGAACGATTGCCATGCCGATACAAGATGCTGATGGAAATGTCATCAAACTTGCAGGTATCATTAAAAACATAGATATGGAGAAAGAACAGTTACAGAAAATTACAGAGCAAAATGAAGAATTTTGGAAACGACTAATAAAACATTCAAGTAATGTTTTTTTGATTACTGATGAAAGCGGTATTATTCGTTATGTCAGTGAATCAGTTAGTCTTATAATTGGATTTGATCCTGAAAAAATGATTGGAAAAAAAATAGTTGATTATGTGTATGAACCTGATAAATCAAGAGCAAATGATTACTTTTCCAAGGTTTTGAATAAAAAAACTTCAATGTCATTGTCACATAGAATTGTTGATAAAAAAGGATCAATCCGATTCATGCATACTACTGCAAATAATTTTCTTGATAATCCCGTGGTTCGAGGATTAATCATCACTAGCCGAGATGTCACAAAAACTCATAAAAAAGAAATCGAAACAAAAGAAATGAAAGAATATTTGCAACGTGTCATTAACAGCACGTCAGAACTTGTTTTTTCTCTTACGTCTGAGGGGAGGATAACCATTTGGAATGATCGTTTGGTGGATATCACTGGTTTTTCAGCTCGTTTGATGATAGGAAAGAATTTGTTTTCTCTTTCATTGCTGGAGGATGTTGATTCGTTTAAAAGCTATCTAAAAACTTGTGTTCAAGGAATGGGAAGGCCGTTTACGTTTAAAGTTCGATCTCGTCAAGGTGAGGATCGGTTTCTTCGTGTTTCTGGGTCTGTTGTAAGGTCTGATGATGTTATCGAAAAAACTGTTGTTTTTACAGGTAGAGATATTACTAGTGAGCGGGGGAGTCATGGTAGACTTATTCGGGGTTTTTCCTATTTGATCACTGAGGCTGATACTAGTGTTGCTATTGAATTGATGAATGGGTTGTTGGATGATTCTGATGGATTGATCATCAGTCGGGATGATGTATCTGGGGATCTATTTTCTGATCCAACTAGGAAAGGACAGATCATTCAGCATTTTTTTTCCCAGGATGATGCACTGGCTGGTAAGGATGGTATGGTATCTGATCCAGATATGTTAGTAAAGGATGTCTCTGATTTTTTTTCATCGCATGATAATGCTTTTGTTTTTATCGATCGGTTGGATTTTCTCATCGCGCTTTATGGTTTTAAGACAGTTATGCGGTCGATATATACTGTTTCCACTCTTGCTTATCGGTATAATGGTATTGTGTTGTTCCGGTTGAATCCTTCGATTGTTTCTTCTTTTGAACTTGCGGTTCTTCATGAGGAGTTGAAGAGTCTTCCTGAGGAAAACATTGAACGGATCACGATTGATGAGAAATTGTTTGATATTTTGGAGTTTGTCTATCGGCAGAATCAAAATCAGATGCTTACCTCCTTTAAGAATATCAGCACTCAGTTTTCCATTACGAAGGTGACCACTGCTAAACGTATCGTGTCTCTTTCAGATAAGGATTTAGTTACTATCAAGAAAAGAGGTCGATTAAAGACGATTCATGTTACCGCTAAAGGAAAAAACCTTCTTCAAAGAAAACAAGTTGTGTAATTCTTTTAAAAAAAATAGATAGGATTAGCAAATATACTTTCGTAATTTAGTTCATAATCATGTGTAATCACCATTAGTTAGGTTTGAATAGTTTTCATCTTTGGACAGAATGTTTTTATTATCTTCTTCAAAGTAATACTTCTGGGTAAAATTAAAAAATTGGCAATTTACCTTTTCTTTACCAAAAATAAACCAAACATATGTAAACATTTATAAATGATGAAAACTATATAATATACATACGGGGAGAGACTTTCCAAAAACCTTATCACGGTTTCATTTTTTTTCGAGACTCTCCCCTCCCTCCCTCCAACCTCATTCCCAAAACCTTCACTTTTTATCTAAAACAACATCATTTTTAAAATCATTCCAGGAATTTAAAATATAGTTAAAAACATGCCAAAGATAGCAATGCTTAGAATGAAAAGAATGATCCATATATCAAAACGCCAACTCATCACCTTTCGACCATCCAACGGACCAAATGGTAACAAATTAAACAAAGCTAAAAAAATATTAATATATCCAATAAAGAACGCCATAGTTTCGATAAAACCTGAGGAAACCAATGCAACAGATATAAACAATAAAGAGATGCCAATATTTGTCAGAGGACCGGCAACGGAGATATGACCAAATTCTTTTTTATTTGGTGATCCATAAATTTGCACAGCACCTGGAGCTGCAAATACAAAACCAAACAAGACACCAAACACCAAAGCTAATAACAATCCTTGAGGAAACATTCTAAATTCTGACCAGTAACCATATTTTTGCCCCAGATACTTATGAGCTAGTTCATGACATACAAATGCAGTAAGGATAGCTAAAAATGACATGGGAAGAACCGAAAGAAATGAAGAAACACTCCAGGTATTACCACGTATTGGAACAAATGCAAAGGAAAAAGCGATAGTTAAAACACTTATTGAAATAAATAGATGAATCAATTCAGTCCGGCTAAAACTAAATCCAGACCGCGAAGGTTGAGAATACTGATTAAACGGAACATCATAAAACGATCCATACACACGTTGATTATTCATACATACCATACCTATGAAATATTAGTTAGATTCATTCATTTTTATCAATAGTTGATTTATCAATTTTTCCACTTTTATCCTCTGTTAATTTATCCTTTACCGTGTTCAACCAAACCGTGCGTTGGGGAAATGGGATATTGATATTTTCTTTCCTGAATTGATGATCGATTTCCAACCGTAGATCACTGAGAACCTTCCACTGTTGCATAACATCATCGATCCAGACGACTAATCTGAAATCCAAACTTGAATCGCCAAAATTAATAAAACGAACTATGGGCTCAAATCCGGGTTCATGAACCACCTTTTTATGATTCAAAGCGACATTCATCAATATACTTTTGACCTTTTCAAGATCAGATCCGTATGCCACACCCACCTCAATTCTCTTTCGAATGCGCGCATCAGGTTTCACAACATTGACAATCTTTTGATTTGCCACAGTATTATTGGGAAGAATGATTAATTCATGGCTAAATAAACAATACAACTTCGTACTTCGCATTCCCACATTTTCAACCCTGCAATATTCTCCTGATTCAAGTAAAATAACATCACCGATCCGAAAAGGTCTATCAAGTAGAAGATGAATACCACTGAAGAAATTTGACAGAGTATCCTGTGCAGCAAATGCAATCACCAAACCAGCTACACCCGCTCCAGCAAGTAAAGCAGTTACGTCAAAACCGATATATCTCAACGCGAAAATAGCTCCTAAACTGATAATAACAATTAATCCGATTTTCCTAAAAATAGGTTTTAATACGGTACCAAATGTGGAGAATCTCCCACCTTTTTTAATTGTCAGTTCGTTTAAAATTTCGTCAAATATCCTATAAGATACAAAAACAATGGTAAAAACCAAAAAAAGCATATATAAATTATTCAACGTAACAAGTAAACTAACATTAAAATCTAACTTAATCAAAGAATGAAGTAATCCATATAATATAATGATGATCAGTGCAGGTTTCCGAATTATTTCAACTATCCTATCATCTAATAATGTCTCTGTCTTTTTTACAAAAACCATGACAAAACGTTTAATGAACACATAGAAAAGAAATGCAAATCCTGCCCAAATAAAAATATTTAAAATAAATGCACCAATTGGATTATTTAAGGGGTATGGTAGTGGATTTTGAAAACCGCCCACAAGAGTATTTTCTTCGCCAGAAAGGATGCCGATAACAGTAATTGAAATGCTTTTTTCTATTGAAAATCGTTCAGTTTGATTCAACGGTCGGAATGTAAATGTGACAACACCTTGCATTGTTCTCTCTTGAGGATACTGTGGAATATCGACAGAGAGGTCAATGGTCTGGTATGGTTGACTTTCATCTATTACAAAATAATCTTTTGATATCACATAACCCCATGATGATAAGCCACTCACATCTACCGTTACAACAAAGTTTTGAGAAGAGTTTCTATATATCGTCCAACTAAACTTATGTGTTGATCCTATAGTTGCATTGATGTCATACTTATCGTCATCTCCGATGAATGGTCTTGGAGTATTTTGTTCAGCAGCAAAAGAGGGTAAAAAAAGATTAAAAAAGAATAAACCGGCGAATACCAATGTAAATAGTTGTCTAAATCTATTATTATTCATACCCTCGGGAAAGTCATATATCACTAAATAAACTTATCTAAAAAATGGTGTATTTCATTTCCATTGATAATCTTTTTTTGAGAAATAATTTATTTTTTCTCGATGGCGGTAAAAAACGATTCAAGATACTGTTTTGCATCATCTACCGTTTCATAATCATAAATAGTGATATGTGAAATTGATTCCTTTGAAATACCTCGAATCATAGTTGACAGTTTATTTGGCCAATAATCTTTTTGATACAATGCTAAAACGGGAATCTTTTTAAGTCCTAAACGTGGACGCAGGTATGCATGGGCAAATTCAATACCTGTTCCAAGACTGGGAATGGAAACTTCAAAAACACACGCAACAATATCTCCCTCTACAGCATCAATCATTTTTTCTCTAACATACTGTCTTCTCAACATCTCATCTTCTGGTAAAGGACCAATTGCTTTTTCCAATTCTATCATCGCTTTAGCATGACTCGTACTTGTGGTATGTTCGGTGACCACATGATATCCTAATTGTTTGATTTTATCGATGATTGCTTTATTGACGCTTGCTCTTATCTTCCTGTTTTGGGCGCCTTGTATCGCTCCTCCATAGAACACATTCATGGGGTAATTGATATCTTACACCTGTACTTTAAAATTTCTTTCATCATATGAATAAATGATCAAAAAATGAAAAAATAAAAAACCTTTTTATATTGGGAATACCATTACCATTTTAGGCGGAGAGATGGGAATGCACGGTGAGTACTTTATCTTTTTTTGCTAACAATGGTACTCCTCCGCCTGCCTCCCCCAAGTTCTAAACAAGTAATGATTCTAAGGTAGTTGGATGGTGGTGAATAAAGGGCTAGAAACGAATCTTGTGAACCATTAATGGGGGAAAAATCGATCATTCATCTATGAATCGACTTACATAAAAGGAGATAATCCTCATGGAACTGGTAAGATTACAAAAGTACTTAGCGCAATGCGGTGTTGGATCAAGAAGAAAATGTGAAGAATACATTAATCAAGGTAGAATTACAATTGATGGCAAACAGGTGTGTAAACAAGGAATCCAGATAGATCCTAACCGGCACATTATCGAATTTGATAATAAAACCATAACTCCAGAGCCAATAACTTGGATTATGTTAAACAAACCGCCAAAATATCTTAGCTCAAGCTCGGATCCAAGTGGTAAATCAACCTTTTTAAAGCTTCTTCCCGAAAATAAACATCATTTATTTGCAGTAGGTCGGTTGGATTTTCTCAGTGAAGGATTACTTTTGATTACAAATGATGGGGATACAGCAAACAAAATCATTCATCCACGTTATGAAATTGAAAAAGAATATAGGGTAACTACCATAGATGAAATTAATACTGAAAAAATGAAAACTATGCAAAAAGGTTTCACGATAAACGATGTTTTTCTCTCAGTGAAATCGATACATCTAGAACATCAAAACAAAAAGGAAAATCATTGGACATATTCAATCGTATTATCTCAAGGAAAAAATCGTCACATTAGAGAAATGTTAAATTATATTGATATAAGAATAAGGAAACTAGTTCGAATACGTATCGGTCCGATTTCATTAACAGATGTTTCCCTTGGAAAATGGCGTTATCTTACAAAGGGTGAAATTAAAAAATTACATGATCTTTTTATAGAAAAATCAGCATAAGTAATACAATTAGAAGAAAGATAAGTTATTTTTATAGAGATTTATAGTATAGATAATTGGTATCATATTGATCATTTTTTTATTACTTGCTAACCATACTCATTTTTCTTATTCCTTCAACTATCGAATCATGATTATAGACAAGAGGTCCATAGGATAAACGAATACCATGGTTCATGCTTGGCCCAAAGCCAACTCCAGGGATGACCAATACTCCTGTCTTTTTTAACATGTTTTTTACAAAGGAAACAGGCTCACTATTGTTGGGAGTGGGACATACGGTATATAACCCACCCATAGGATCAAGATAGTTCCACCCTAGATAGGTATCAATTGCTGCGGTCATCACCGCCGCTGTTCTCTTATATAGCTGTCTTGTTTCTTCGATATATTTTTTTACATATCCATCATTTATAGATGTTTCTAAGAATCTTGCGATAGCAAGACTATGAAATGTATCTGGCGATAGTAGTATAGATTCGTTTATCTTCTCCAATCCGGAACATACTGATTTACTTGCTTCGATCCATCCCTGACGTCGTCCCAAACTGCTGAGCCATTTTGAATGAGAATGTATCCCTATGATATGTGGATTTTCTTCCACGGACCAATGATAACAGGATGGCATCTCATCAAACCATAATGATTTATATGCAAAGTCTAAGATCAGATACCCTTGATGATCCTTCATGATATCTGAAGCACCTTTCAAAAAAGAATTCGGAGGGATCTGACTTGTTGGATTATCAGGAACAGGGATGACGCATACTCTTGATCCTTGTTTTACAAATTCTTCCAGCTCATCTAAGGATCGCTGAGGATTTTTAAGATAATTCCATGAAGAGGGATCTAAAGCTGAGATAAAACGAAGTGTACTACCAGGTAATGCTATCTTTACTGCGTTTGCATAATTTGCATACGTGGGGTCTAGGACACAAACATCATCTTTTGGGTTTGCTATTGTCCGTAATATATCATGGAACAATTGCGTAGATGACTGTCCAAGAACAATGTTTTGTTCAGAAATCGACTGTATACCATATACTTCTTGTTCTAATCGAGCAAGTTGCTTTCGACAGTGTAAATCCCCCATGATTGCACTATATCTACCGGTCATATGGAATGTATCTTTATCTTTAGCCAATTCCATATAACTATTTCGTAAACGTTCCGGGGCAACATGGTTACACCATCCGCCTCCAAAAGAAATCATTGTTTCAGGATTAACCCCCATATTTCTGATGTTTTCTGGTTCTGCCATCTTCATAATGGTTTGAATGGGGGATAATCCTTGAAGTGTATCTTCCACAAGGCTAGATAAACACAAATTTTTTTCGATCTTATTAGTTAACCTTGACATGCATTCATCACTGATTCATCAAGATGTTTTAAATGCTTTGGATGAATAGAAATATTTTGTTTAGCAATCATAAAAACTTGAATACATTCCGCGATGTAGAGGACAACGGTTCATCTCCAGAAAACGCGGTCACAGATAGTTTGTGAAATCCAGCTGAAAATGTATCCCAATGCCAAGAGAACGGTGGATTATCATCTACAAAAACAGGTTGGTCATCAACATAGAAATGGATCTTGTTAACAATTTCAGCATATTCACCAGTAACGATAGTTTTCACAGTGAGCGGTCCGATAACGATAGTATATGGAAAATTGTGGATTTCTTTAAACAAAATTTGAATGGATGTGCTCTCGTCAAATACATATAAACCACCTTGATTAGGTGTTTCAAGTATGATTGCTGCTTCTGCGTGTTCTTCCCCAATAGCTAGGAAATCGATACCAGCGTATCTGTTATTTGAAAAAATTGAAATGTTTGGATTCCAATGTTCATGGATGCCAAGACTTTCATATAGATAATTACCATCATCTTCAGGATCATATATATTTAATGGTGGATCTGCTGCCTGATGTAAGTAATTTTGTGATCCTTCTAACGGAATCGGTCCTTCAGTATGAAGAAAATCATACATGACTGAATCAATAGCTACAGGATCTTGACTGAAAAACAAACTATTGGTCCAATCATCATTGAACGGATACATATTAAAACGAGTGATCGTACGATGATCCTGTAATGTTGCATACAGACCATCTCCAAGGAATAACACTGTTTTTTGTCCCACATCCTCATGAGCAAACAGATCCGTTTGAGGGGCAGGATTGCCCATGAACTGTCCAGATTCATGGTATGGGTGAAGATCTGCAACAGGTTCAATAAAAGTTCCAAACATGTTCTTTGCAGAAAGAGTTACTCCATGATTAATTGGATGTTGTTTTAACAATGGAACATTGATAATATAGCTTGCATCAACAACACAAGAGGGTAGTGTTCGAATGGTACCATCATAAAAATGAAATTCTTTTTCGCTAGCTGTTGCTTTTAAGCGTCCCTCCGCATCTCCAAAAGCATCAACAAAGGTAAGCTTTGGAAATTCCGCTACGATAGGATCATAAAACCAGTTTGACATTGGACGGGAAGAATCATATATAATGATATCTTCCTGTGCGACTCCAACATAATTTATAAGTTGTGAAACAAGGGATATAATCAAGGCAGGGTGGGCATCTCTTTCATTATCTTTACGCTCATAGCTATTTATGAGGCTAAAAGGATTCCAACAATTGTTTAGATTTACTTTTATTGATATCTTTTCACCGGATTGATAACTTATGTTTCCCCGATCATTTTTTTCATTGATGTGGGTAAATAATGCATCCCATGCTTCATTGAGGTATTCTTTATCTGCAAGTTCTTTGATTCCTTCTGCCATCATTTTATCGATAACTGTTTGATCATTGTTTTGTGGTTCCCACCAGTATCCATCCAATTCATTTTCCGTTGCATTTGGGTTCCATACCCAGACCACTCTTCCAGGAGAGTATCCTTGAGGTATTCCCATTGGTTGATTGGAAACTGGAGTCCATTGTTCATAGGTTGGACTGGAGGTGATAATTGTTGCAAAGCCAAAACCAGTGATGCTACTTAGTAGAATGAAACATGATATTAATGCAGGAAAAAGTGCTGTTGTTTTTCTCTGTGTCTTTTTTATTAGATGAACCGTCGTATAAAAAAGCGTGCTCCAAAAGGCAATATAGGTAAGAGCTAGGGGAATAGTGATTTGTTGACATGGATATTGGCTGCGTGTTGGTTTAGGAATAACTCTAATTAGAAACCATAATACTGCAATGATGCCTGCGATGTGAAACCATATTCCTTTGGCATTTTTTATTTGATTGAAAAAACGATGATGGCATTTCATTTTTCTGTCCCATATAAAAATAAGGTGTTGTTGATTATAAAGGTTTTCATCTTACCCATCTGTTGAGTCTATTCTTTAACCGTGTCTTCTACTGTTATATGATCCCTGTCTCACGTAGGCTGATAAATTCGTTATTACCTATGACGATATGGTCTAATATTGAGATGCCAAGCAGTTCTCCAGCATCCACGAGGTTTTTTGTTACGGTCTCGTCTTCTTTACTGGGTGTTGGATCTCCACTTGGATGGTTGTGAACAAGGATAACTGAGTTTGCACTTGCTTTTACTGCAGGATTGAATACTTCTCGAGGATGAACTAAAGATGCATTCAATGTTCCTTTGGATACAAGGTGCTCGTTTATAATTTGGTTCTTAGTGTTTAGATATAATGCGATGAAATGTTCTTGTTTAAGTGATGCGAGATCATCGGCAAAATGGTTGAAGACATCTTTTGCATTGGATATTTTTTGCTTGAATCCTTTTTTGTGAAGTTTGTTGGTACGACGGAATAATTCAAACATGGCCGATATCTTTAGAGCTTTAACATCGGTGTCGACCAGTGTTTTTAGTTCAGAGAGATCAAGGTCGGCTAGCTGATTGAGATTATAGGATCCCAATATGCGATGACTCATATCAATTGCGTTTTCATTTTTGTTTCCACGGCCAAGAACAATAGCAAGTAATTCACTATCGGAAAGATGTTTTGGTCCATTTCTTTGTAATCTGACGCCAGGTCTGTTGTATCGAGGTATTTGATAAATGTTCACTCCTACCACTTCCGTAAAATATATTATCAATTTATTTTTATACTTTTTGAAATTATTAAATATTTTTATAAAATATTAAGATGTTTTATGGGCTTTTGATCAAAGATAAATCATTAAAAACATAAATAGATATCTCCTCAAAAAAAATTGGAGAATATAAATGAAAATATCTTTACAACATCAATCACCCAACAAAACAAGGACTAACACCATTCTTTCATTACTCTTACTCTTTTCAATTACTTTCCTTATTTTAAATACACAATCAATTTCAGCTGATGAAAACCTTGCTTCTTCATTTGCCCCGATACTTTATTTTGAATCTCAAGAGCAATGTTATCCAATTGATGCTCAGTTTCACATTGATAATTCCCATTTATATTATTATAACCCAGAAAATCATACTTCAATTCTTGTTGATGAAACACCAACCATTTCAGATCTTGCAACTCTATCGGATCAATTTTATTATCTTGATAATTTTCATGCATCTTTGAGAGATTCATCAAGATTGGTTTCTTTGTACCAACAACAAAAGATCAATTATGATACAAACGTCTATTATCGACAAATATCAGAAGGAGCCAACACGATTATTCAGTACTGGTTTTTTTATGCGTACAATGATGGTGACATTAACGTTCATGAAGGCGATTGGGAAATGATTCAAGTTGTCATTGAATCAAACACACCACTTATGATTATGTATAGTCAACATCATAGTGGACAGAAACTTAGTTGGAAAGATGCAGATAAAACTGATACACATCCCCATGTATATGTGGCACGGGGAAGCCATGCAAACTATTTACGATCATATTCAGGAAAACTAGGGATTGCAAGTGATACAGTTGGTAAGAATGGGAAAATCCTTACATCTAATGATTATAACCTTGTTGAATTTTCAGACCAGGATTGGTTATCATTTGGTGGTCGTTGGGGTGAGGTGGAAAGCGTTGACAATACCTTCCTTGGTTTCAGTGGACCATTTGGCCCTAGATTCAGAGAAGATGGTCGCATGTGGAATAACCCTCTTGAATGGGGTGCAAGCATTCCATCATTAAATACAAATCTTTTACCTTTGGAATGGATTTTGTATCATTTTGTCACTATTTTCACCATAGTGATGGCTCTTTCTGTAGCATTATTGTCTTTTAAACTATTCAAACGGTTCAAGACTCAAGGTTTTGGCCCCCGCATCTTTTCATTTCTATACATCGATGGAATAAATAAACATAGTATAGGAAATCTATTCTTTTTTATCGGTATAATTATTGCCCTTGCCGGAATTATGTTGCCATGGTATTCAGTATCTGCCGTGATAAGCAGTGAAGGATATAATACTGACGGCGTCGTTGATTTCTTACGAATAGATGGATTGAACGGTGTACAAATAATGTATCCTGGGGCAGAAGGCCCAATTGCATTAGGTTCATTTATACTACCATTTTCCATTCTTATTGGCATTGGTTTTGTATTCACCATGTTTAAATCAGTTGGCGTTCAACAAAGTAAGCAATTGGGAAAATATTACATCTGGCGAGGCATATCATTACTGATACCCTTTATCATTCTCATAGCACTAATTTTCAGTCTAGCTATGATCGTTCCCACATTGATGCCGGATACCATACAAAATCAAGATGCCACAATTCTATTTTCTTCGCTTTCAAAAGCACCCCTTGGAGGATCTGAATCAGTAGTATTCACTGAATCAGGTATGTCTAGTGCTATAGATCTGATATGGGGCTTACGGATTGGAGGATATCTTTTGCTTCTTGCGGGAATAATATTAAGTATTTCGGGTGGAATTGTTATTGCCGCTAAAAAGACCTTTTATTAATTTTTCTAATATCATGTTTGCAAGTAGGATACGCAATCAAATTCATTTGAAGTTTGAAATAATGCGGAGGCTAGAGAGGGGGATGAGATGGGAGAAGATCCCCCTCAAAAAGGAGAACACAAGGGGCGGGTTATGGTCTAGCCGTTTTAGATAAATCCAATTTTTTCACTGCACGAATTTGATGAACGGGTAGTTTTATGATACCATTTTCATTTTCTAAGAACATGATTTTATTAGTAGTATCAATGGCTTGTATGAATCCACTTTGTACGATACCTTTGGAAGATTTCAAGGGAACAATCACGACTTTACAATAAAATCCGATCATGTTTTCCAATGTGGTCATGTGGATTGTCGCTCCTGGTTGACCGATTTGTTGTTCAAGGATTTTTTCCTTGCCCGTTGCTCAATTAGATACAACCAGTTATCCACTTTTTTCCCCGGCTTCTTTAATGTTTTCATCGTGTTACTTTTTATCAAGATACATATTTAAACATATGCTGAAAAAACATTTTTTTGACAAAATAACAATGGAAAAAAGTTACAAAATATATAGAAAGAAAGTGCCAGTGTCACATAGATACCTACTCAGTATCGTGAGTAACATCTTCAGCTTTTTTCACCTTTTCTAATGTGATATTGATAATATCTCCATATTTCCAGTTCCTTGATAAAAAATCAATTTCTGATTCAACATGGATCAAGCGACGTGGATCGAATTTTTGTTTCCCTTTAAACATTGGAGGCATGACCTGTTTTAACATTTGTGAAAGTTGATGTTGAATTTCAGGTGGAAACGGAGAACCGTTGGGCCCAACTCCAGAAACTTGAATTGGTGGTTGATCCATTTCATCTGAATGGCTATATTCCAAAGGATCAACCGGCTCCATCACCACTTCAACATATCCTTTCTTTTGCTCACTAGGTTTAATTGCTTTGATTTGATAAGGCAATGTAACTGTATCTTCTACCATACAATACTTCATCGAAATAATAGTATAAGAGTATTTTCATGAACCTGTAGATCAAATACATCTGATGTTACCTGGTATTAAAGAAATCATCGAGTCTATTCAAGGATGGTTTCTTTAAAATACAATGAATCAATACTTTTCTCTCAAATGCAGGTCACAAATAAAAAACCAATTCTTTCCTTTGATTTAGATGGAACACTCATGGAATCAAAATTTGGGGATAAAATATGGTTGGAAGGACTTCCAAAAATTTATGCAGATTCTCATAACATTTCATATTCAAAAGCAAAAAAAAAATTATTGACTGCATATGAACGTATCGGAAATACAAAAAGGGAATGGTATGACTTATCATATTGGATCGAAAAACTCAATCTTAATAGTTCACCAGAAGAGATTCTAACACAGTTCACAACCTATATCCATCCGTTTCCCGAAGTAAAGGATAGTATCAAACAACTCTCAGAACAATTCCAACTCATCGTTAGCTCGGCAGCAATGAAGGAATTTATCATTATTGAACTACAAACTGCAGAGTTATTACCTTACTTCTCAGCGTTTTTTTCAGCAACGTCTGATACAGACACAGTAAAAAAAGACCCTATGTTCTATCAGATGATCGTGGAGAAACTGCAATGCCATCCAAAGGATATCGTTCATGTTGGAGACAATTATGAATTTGATTATGTTACACCAACCCAGGTAGGATTATTCGCTTTTTACCTGGATAGAACTTATTTCTCAAAAGGAAAACATGTTCTTAGATCATTAACTGAATTTGAGGAAAAGATACAAAAATATCCTTTTAATTGATTGTGGAAATCAATAAATAAGTTAATAGTGAGCAATGAATCCGTCTACTTTTTCATCAAATCTTATGTGTTAACCAGAGGAAGTTTCCCAGCAAGCCATAACACATTTCGAATATAAACATCATGAGCTTTCGCATTTCCAACAGTAAATTCTGCATGTAATGGAGATAATACTACTCTTCCAAAGCCATATGTACTTGCAACTATTGCTTTTCTATATTTTATATCTCTATCATATGGATCATCCGGCCTTTGAAATGTTGCAATGGTTATAACCCGAGGCATGAACAACTGATTGACAGACGGACCTCGGACAAGTGGTGCATTACCAAGCATCATGCGAACGGATGAACCCATGTATGGCCCCTGAATCGGTGGAGAGGTTCTATGAAAATGGATCCTTCCTCTGGATGTTGGAAGCCTAGATAAGAATTGTAGCATGTTTAACGTTGAGAAAAATTTTGGGTTTCTAATAATTGATTGAAGAGCTGATGCATCAGTATACACATTAACTAGACCAAGCATTGGAGATAGTTCATTATAGCCTAACAATCTCGTAATAAGGGCATTATATTGCACGTCCATGTTTTTTACACCAAGCGATCCAAATGTTGAATCTCCACATATACCATAAAAACCTCCACCTCGTCTCACAAATTTTCTAAGCTCATGACGATATCTAAACGGTGTAAACCATCCACCAACACCTCCCGGCCCAATCACGACATCAATTTGTTTCCATCTTAATTTTCCACTTTGCACATCCCCGCCATTCCACGAATCCCAAAACTCAAAAACCTTTACTTTGAAATCATAACGATCTGCTTCTTTTTTTAATATCCGTGTATGGATTAAAGTGGATAACTTAGCTGTTGGGGATTTATCAAGAAAGTCCCATTCCTGGCGGATTATTGCAATCCTTATAATTTCTTTCCGATTGAAGAAACCCGTTAAGGTAGGAGAAATAGTTGGAACCAGGATAAGTAGAAGGATGAAAACAGCTAATATTTTGCGACTCATAGGTACCTTGTTTATATTATACAAGGTCAATCAATATAATTTTTTCCCTTATATTTTCGATTTAGGGTTAGTATTTTCTAAAAAACCAATTTATTTTCATAATGGGAAACAAATGAAATAAAAACCAATGGAAAAAAACCAATGAATAAATATAACAGTATTTCCATTCAACCTAATATCAAATGGGAATGCACTATCAGTTTACCTTAACTTCCAACGAAGTTACCAAATAGGATTCTCTATTGATATAATCTAAATGGTAATAAAATTCATATATATGGGATGCACACATGGGCCAAGAACCTTCGATCATAAAGGAAATGCGTAGTTGGGAAAGAAACCAAATAAATCACGATGTAAATGACTGTGAAAAAACGACAACTGAACAATCGTACTCAATGTCATCATCAATATCCTTGGAACAATCAAAAGAAATCCCCACAATACAAAATGATCATTTTAAAAACGAGGAATTGTACCATATTCTTATAAACAATATCATCGAAGGTATCCTGATAATAGATTTTAAAGGAACCATTCTTTTTGCCAACAAAGCATTAACAAAGATGGTAGGTTTATCCGATCCCGATGAAGTCGTGGGAAGAAACGTACTAGATTTTGTTGATAAAACACACCATAAACAAGTTTTAAAGGACCAATTATTGGTTCAAATGGGTAAAGGTGGTTTTTTAAATAGTTATCAAATCCACACGATACATGGAAAAAAATTATGGGTTGAAGGGATAGGTTGTCTTATCAAATATGATGGAAAAAAATCAAGTGTTGTTTTCTTGAGAAATATCACTGATCGACTGAAAACATGGGAAAGCCTTATCAAACTTGAAAAAAAATATCGAGCTATCGCTGAGATGTCTGCAGACGGTATCCTTACATTGGACACTATGGGAACCATTCGGTATGTCAATCCTTCACTTCAAACCATCACCAAGTATAAGGAGCCAGCTTTAATCGGAAGAACGTTTAGAGAACTACTTGCAGATGAAAGTATTTATCCATTTCAACAAATCATCTTAGACGTCCGGAGAAAATCTGCATCCATCAAACATGTTGAACTTGATATCATAACTAGTGATGACCAAATTGTTCCAATCGAATTGAGTATGGCGCCATTGTTTAAAGACGGATTACTTCAAGGTTTTGTCTGCACGATTCATGATATCTCCGATCGTAAAAAAATGGAAGAGGAAAAGAGAAAATCAGAACGATTAAAGACGGAATTTATGAACATTGCAGCCCATGAATTGAAATCACCAGTAACTCCCATAAAAGGGTATTTGGACCTTATTATCTCCGATAAAGAAACTGATGATCAAATTAAGAAATGGGCTCAGGTTTCATTGAGAAATGCCGAACGTTTACTACTTCTTGTCAATGATATTTTGGATGTTTCTAGATTGGAAAATGACACTATGAGATTTGAGATGAAGAAATTTGATTCGACTAAACTTATAAAGGAAATTGTTGAGGATATGAGGCCAAGCATAGAACAAAAAAATCTATCCTTTTCAGTTTCACATCCTGAGAAATTACCGGATGTATTTGGTGATTTTTACCGGTTACAACAGGTTCTTAAGAATTTATTTACCAATGCATTGAAATTTACAGATGAAGGATGTATTGGTTTGACCACTTCAGTTGAAAAAGAGTACTTAATCATTAATGTTTCAGATACCGGAATAGGGATCCATCCGGGTGAGTTGGATAGTATATTTGAAAAATTTTATCAGGCAGACTCTGCTGAAAGTAGAAAACATGAGGGTACTGGGTTAGGATTATTTATCTGTCAAGAAATCATCCTTAAACATAAAGGATCGATAATGGTTGATAGCAATCCAGGTAAAGGTACCACATTTACTATTAAGTTACCAATATTAAAAAAAGCAAATCAAGATGATTGCCCACCTCAAAATTAATTAAATTGTTTGGATCATTAGTATGGAGAAAAGAAAAAGGTTGTCATATGAAACGAACCTGTCAGAAATGTGGATCTAAAACAGTACGATTATATCGAAGCGTGACAAAAAATAATAAAAGAACATGGGAGCCAGTTACCTGGCATTGTCTTTCCTGTGGTTATACTTATTTTATCCTTAAGGATACATTGATCTATGATGCGGGTGGGAAACAATATGAAGCATCATTTGAATCACATTGCCCTAAATGTAGCGATAAATTACTTCGACTATATCGACATAAAAATCCATTGCATGGACGTCAACAATGGATCAGTATCGGATGGTACTGCAAACGATGTAAGTATACTTGGATGGATAAAGAGGTGGAATCCCTCCCAATATAATCAGGTTTTTCCAACGGCATTTATCCTAAATTATTAAATAGAAGTTGCTGTTTAGGGCAAGGCATACGAATAGAGGAACAGAAATCATGAAACGTAGTTCACGAGTCTGGAAAAAGAAAGGCAAAATGCGCTGGAAATGGCGAAAGAAACGAATGAAGCGAGAAAAGAAAAACCGCCGTAAATAATCTTTACCACATTCATTGGGGGCATGGTGTAACCCGGCATCATTGTGGGCTCCAGTTAAGGTATGATTGCAAGAGGGTCATCTGATTTGATGATGAATAACTGGAGCGATGACCTAAGAAGAGACCCGCCGATCTGGGTTCAAATCCCAGTGCCCCCACTCCTCTACAATTGGAAAAAGGTGAAAAAAATATGTTAAATATCGATATGAAAAAAATGAATGTCTTTACTATTCTCTCAGGATTATTACTCTTGATGGGGATTGGATTCTATATTATCTGGGGAATTCGATTTGGTGTCTGGGCCGATATTGGTATCTATTCAGTCGCCATCGTATTTGTTCTCAGTGGCATTGTAGGTTTACTTCTATCCCTTTATCAAACCCCTTCTAAAGAGTAACCTACTCTTTTTTAATCTTTATTATTCTGATTTCTTCTCTTGTATTTGTTTCCAGGTTAAAATAGGATTTCTTGTTGCATTCACTTCATCGATACGGCTAACGACCATGTTTGTTGGAGCATTTTTAACAAGTTCGGGATCTTCCCTAGCTATCTTCTGAAGTATCATTGCATATTCATCCAATGCATTCTTTGATTCTGTTTCAGTAGGTTCGATCATCAATGCTTCCTTAACGATTAAAGGAAAATACATTGTTGGAGGATGGACACCATAATCAAGTAATCTTTTGGCAACATCCATAGCCTTGATATTCTTTTTTTCTCTTAATTGTTCAGCACTTAACACAAACTCATGTTTTCTTAATTGACGATATGGAAGGTCAAAACCCGGATTTTCTAGAATTTTTTTCTTTAAATAATTAGCATTGAGCACAGCGATTTCAGATGCTTTCTGCAAACCATCTGCACCCATCATGAGAATATAGCTATATGCTCTTAATAAAACATCCACATTTCCATAAAAACCTTTTATTTTTCCTATAGATTCTTCATAATCATAATTAAAAATATACTCATCTTTTTTCTTTTCAATTCGGGGGATGGGAAGAAAAGGGATCAATCTTTTGGATACGCCGATAGGACCACTACCCGGTCCACCTCCCCCATGTGGCGATGAAAATGTTTTATGTAAATTTAGATGGATGATATCAAAACCCATATCTCCCGGTCGTACCTTTCCCATGATAGCATTCATGTTTGCACCATCATAGTAAAGCAAGCCTCCAACATCATGGACAATGTCAGCAATTTCTAAAATATCTGATTCAAAAATACCCAACGTGTTTGGATTGGTTAACATAAAACATGCTGTTTTTTCGGAAACTGTCTTTTTCAACAAAGACACATCGACCGTTCCTTCTTTTGTGGATGGAATTTCAACCAAATGAAATCCTGCCATAGATACACTTGCAGGATTGGTGCCATGGGCAGTATCGGGGGTGATTACTTCAACTCTTTTCAGATCATCATTTGCCTCATGAAATGCTCTGACAAGAAGCATTCCTAAAAACTCTCCATGAGCTCCAGCAGCAGGTTGCAAGGTAAATGCATCCATACCCGTAAGGATGGACAGCATCTCTTCTAATTCATACATCATTTGAAGTGTTCCCTGAATCGTTTGTGGATGTTGATGGGGGTGAAGGCAGGAGAATTCATGCCAACTGACGATTTCCTCATTTAGTTTAGGATTATATTTCATCGTGCATGATCCCAATGGATACATCCCAGTATCAACACCGAAATTACGTTGACTGAGATGATGGTAATGACGGATGATTTGTGTTTCATCAAGATTTGGTATGTTAATTGCTTTAGTTCGTTGTAGCAAAAGTGGTATTTCTTTTGGTACATTGATCTTTTCTTTTCGTTCACCTGAGAGTTTATTTAATAATGGTTCTTGAACTGAAGGTAGGCTCATGCAATCACCTCTTTTAATATCGAGACAAATTCAGCAATATCTTTCTTATCGTAACATTCTGTGATGCCAAATAACATCATGTGTTTCATGTCTTTGAACCATTTGTCCAATGGCATCCCTCCGTGGAATCCATGTTTAAGCAATTGGTCATTGAGCTTGTATGGGTCAATTGGGCTTTTGATGACAAATTCGTTGAAGTGTGTAGCTGTGAACGGTTTTGAAAAACCATTTATTCGTATTATTTCTTTAGCTAATCGCTGTCCGTTCTCAAAATTCTTTTTACCTATGTTTACGAATTTATTCCCTCCGAGCCATGAAAGATAAACTGCTGCACCTAACGCACATAATCCTTCATTGGTACATATGTTACTAGTTGCCTTTCCACGTCTAATATGCTGTTCACGGGTTTGTAAGGTCATACAAAATGCATCGTTTCCCTTTTTGTCCTTTGTTAAGCCAATTAATCGACCGGGGATTTGCCGAATGAATTGTTGTTTACATGCAAAAAGACCAAGCCCAGATCCGCCAAAGTTCATTGGATTCCCAAGGGATCGTCCCTCACCGATAACGATATCTGCATCGTATTCACCAGGGGATTTAACGATGCCTAATGAAAAAGGGTCAATTCCCACTATGGCTAATGTTTTATGATCATGGATTCTATTAATGATTTTTCCAATATTGGATTCAAAAATTCCAAACGTGTTAGGATTTTCAATGTATACACCTGAAATATTATCAGATAATTGGTCTTTTAATGAAGTTTCATCTAATTCTCCTGTTACTTCATCAAATGAGATCTCTTTGATAGTTATACCTGGCCCCTTTGCATAATTGGTAAGAACTGATTTTTTCTCCCATGATAAATTTGAAGGGATCAAAAAAACTGATTTTTTCGTAATTCGAGTGGCCATTAAGGCTGCTTCACCAATTGCAGTGACCCCATCATAAAGGGAGCAATTTGCAACATCCATGCCGGTAAGTTCTGCAATCATGCTTTGATATTCAAACATTGCTTGTAAAAAACCCTGACTTGCCTCACTTTGATATGGTGTATATGCGGTGAAAAATTCACTTCTTTTTTGGATAGCTTTTACCGCAGCAGGAATATAGTGTGGCTTGATGCCACCTCCAAGAAAACTTGTAATATTTTGACAGGATACATTTTTGTTTGCCAATGTTCTAAGTTTTTTCTCTGTTTCCATCTGAGTCAAACCTTTCTTTAGGCCGATTTTTTCGATTTGAACCGATGATGGAATATCTGTAAAAAGTTCAGAGATGTTTGAAAGACCTAATTCTTTAAGCATTTTTTTTTCGATGGTGGCATTTGGAATGAACTTCATAGGCTCCCCAAAACTGGGTATCATCAATTACTTAAAGAAATTTGTTATTAGTCAAATGTTGATGATGTAACCCCCGGTATTTAAATTGTTGATAGAATTTACGGATAATTATGAAAAAATATCATTTTCAAAAAAGAAAAACATCTCTTCGTATTGGTAAAATCATTTGTTTAGCTAGAACCTATAGAAAACATGCCGAAGAGATGAATACTCTTCCTCCACCCAGTCCTTTGTTATTTTTGAAACCTTCCAGTTCTATTATTTTCTCAGGGGGAACTATTATGTACCCATCTCAATCGAAATGTGTGCATCATGAGGTGGAAGTTGGGGTTGTCATTGGCAAAAAAGCATTTTGTATCTCTAAGGAGAATGCATTAAGATTTATTGAAGGGTATGTCGTTGGATTGGATATTACTGCTCGCGATATTCAATCAATAGCCAAAAAAAATGGATGGCCGTGGAGTATTGCAAAGGGTTTTGATACCTTCGCTCCAATTAGTGATGTTGTTTCTTGTGATGATGTTTATGATCCCAATGATTTGGAATTTACATTACAGGTAAATAAGAGAGTTCGTCAAAAAGGAAAAACGAATAATTTGATCTGGACTGTCGAAACATTGGTTTCATATATTTCAACGATTATGACACTTGAACCTGGGGATTTAATACTTACAGGTACTCCTGAAGGTGTAAGTGAAATAAAAAGAGGAGATCAAATCAAAGCAGAATTAACCGATTTTGTAACTCTTTTCGTTGATGTGGGGGGAAGCGATCCATGAATCATGAAGATTATAAAAAATGATTTAGTAATCAAATCCGTATTGGGGGGTCATACCTTCGGTGAAAGGGTGTTTAACTTCTTTTAGATCTGTAACAATATCGGCAATTGAGCAAAATGATTCATCGGCAATACGTCCCGTGAGTACAATAGTTAGATCTTCTGGTTTTTTTTCAAGTATTGATAAAACCTCTTGTTTTTTTAGGAGGCGAAATGCTACAGAAAGCGTTATTTCATCAAGAATCAATAGGTCATGTTCTTTTTGTTTTATTATTTTCTTAGCATAGGTAAGTCCGTTTTGAGCTAAGGTTTCATCGATAGGTTCATGGAAATCTTTTGTTAGAAATGTGTTACGTCCAAATGATTTAAAAGAAAAATTAGGTAATTTCGCTATTGCTTTTGAATCATTATTTGGAGCTTTTTTCATGAATTGTATCAGTTGAACATTCAATCCTGCACCAACTGCACGTAGTCCTAAACCAAGGGCTGTGGTGGTTTTTCCCTTTCCCGATCCCATATAGAGATGAATTAGTCCTCTTTTTACGTTCATTAAATAAATGAATGATTTGTTTGGTTTTAGTGTTTTTCCGAAGAATTAATTTATATTTTTTAAATAATATAAAAATTTTATATTTTGAGAGTTGGGAATGGAAAAACGGTGTTGTTACAGAGTTGAATATTGCCATCAGGTGAGGAATGACTCAATGAAAAAATAATGGTAAAAAGGTCTTTATGTACAGTACATTGATATGTATACTGATGTAATAATCCTTATAAATTCAAAGATAATTCATTATTGTGACGGTGAAGTATTATGCAGAAACCAATGATGATTGTTTTAAGTGGTATGATAGTGGGTTTAATTCTTGCTTTCGGATTAATTCTTGCCAGATATGTTGGTTTTGCCCCACTTGGCGATTCATTTAATAATTTTTTTGCGATGGTTGGAATCATTATTTTCTTTATCAGTGGATTTTTCTTTATCTCAATGAAAACGTTTCGTAATTAAAAAAAATTAGAAATGGGAACGAATGGTTTTTTTCCCATTTAGATTTCATTGTTTTTGATTTTTTCCTTTAAAATGTCGAATTGATCTTTTGTTAAGGTGCAAACATTTTGTTTTTCACCGATTGTTACGGAGTCACCTTCTATGTCAACAACAGGACATTTTGGAGGAACACATGTATCATCAGTACATAATACTACACGCATGGTTTATCTCTCCTAATATTAACAATTGATAATAATAATAATATCCTTTTCTTTAAATAACTTTTGGTGCAAAGATATCAACAGTATTTTTTTTATTTATAAAATTATTTTTTGAATGGTTTTTTTGCAAGATTATGCAAAACCAGTTGTTTTTATCTGATCTAAATCAACCCTTGTGATGATTCGCGGTTCATCTCGGGAAACTTGTTTAACTTCAAAAAAGGAGACAGTAACGTTAGAACCGAACACCTCTTTAAATCCTTCAGCCAGCACATCACAGATTTCTTGAACACTGACTCCGATGTTTCTAAGATTCTCATCAACAACAAATTGCACATCAATTTCATCCAAACTCTGTTGAATGACCTTCATTTCACGGATTTTACTTGTCTCTAATTTGTAAAGTAAACGACTGAAAATAGTAGTCAAAGAGGATCCAAGTAAAATCTTACCATCATTTCGAAATAATCGGATCGTGTCCCTGCCATAGATCCGTTGAATTGTATCGGGGAGCATCATTGATTCATTATCATTGTAATGTTTTGGTGACACAATATCATTTATTGCATTATAACGAATAATCGGTGTTCCACCACTATAAAGTTTTGTCACAACCATGTGTCCAGGTTCACCGGAGAATACTGGTTTACCCTGTTCATCCTGAAATTCCAATAATAATAAATCTGACATGATTGTATATTCTCTTTTTTCTGGTGGCTGAAATGCAATAGGTCCAGTTTCTGTAGCACCATATACTTCAAAGATTTTTGTGGAGAACGTTTGTTGGATATATGTTTTCAATTTCGGATCAAGAAGTGCACCTGTTGATGCGATAAGTTTTGGTCGAATTGTAGATTTTGCTCCTTGGTTTTTAAGCACAGCCAAATGTCCTAGCATACCTGTATAACCTCCAATGAAATCAGGTTGAAAAGATTCTAACTCTTTTAGAACTGATTCTGGGGAATTATTAGTGTCTAACCATTGAATATTTTTTAATACTGATTGAAATTTTGATTTGGGAAGTAATCCTCGTTTGACGTATCCAGATTCGGCAGTATGAGGTGCGAAATCTCCTATAATAGATAATTTATTCTGCCGCCAATTAATTCCATACGATCTAATGGTTCGAAGATATCCAAATAATCCCAATAGTATTTCATGCATATCCACATAAAGATCCAATGATTTTCCTGTTGTGCCAGATGTTGAAACTTTGATGACTGAGGAAGTTTTTTTTCCTTGAGGGATTAGATCCGAAAGAGAACGATTCTTGAAATTTTCTTTAGTGATGATTGGTAGTTTTACAATATCAAAACGATCTTTGATATCTTTTGGGGCCACACCATGTTTTTTATATAACGAATGATACAACGGAACCTTGTAGGCATAATCTACCATGTGGCGAAGTCTTTTGTCCTGAAAATCATGGAGTTTTTCTTCCGATAAACGATCCAATCGGTTAATGTCCCGTAGATAACTTTTGATTATTCTTAAAAGAAAAAAAGGATTATAAAATGGATTCATTATTACATCAACCTAACAAATAACTTATGGATTAAAAAAGATATCTATCAGTAATTATCTGTGATTTCACATGAACATCCTTCTCATAGAACAATTAAAAAGATCCTCACAATCATCAAATATGTTTCTCACTAGGTTTCTTACAACATTTTCTATATTACCAACATTATATATCAGAAGACTCGCTGCAATAACTCCTAAGAAACATCAAGTGACCGTAATTAATGAACGATACAATCCTTTACAGATAACTTCTGATTTTGATCTTGTGGTTATCAATTTTAACACATCTTCCTCAAAAATCGCTTATGAAGTGGCGGATCGATTTCAAGGAAAACAGGTTATTGTTGTTCTCTGCGGCCTTCATGCTTCAGCACTTCCCGATGAAGCATTAATCCATGCAGATGCTGTGCTCATTGGTCGAGGTGAATGTAATTACCTTACGTTACTGGAGGATATTGAAAATAAATCTCTCAAAACAATATATAAACCAAAACCTTATGATTACTCATTGTGCCAAATACCACCAACAAATCTTTCCCTCCCCGGGTTAGTGATCATGGGTGCTCTTGAAGCTACAAGGGGATGCCCATATCGATGTGGTTTTTGTCCAGAAGGTAACACTCCTAATGCAAACCAGTTTTACACTCGTCCTGTGGAAGAGGTCATCGATGAGATCAAACATATCCCTCAAAGGATCCTTATGTTCTACGATACGTCTCTAACCATTGATCCAACGTATACAAAAAAACTTTTCACTCAGATGAAACCATTAAAAAAAAGGTTTTTTTGCAATGGTAACATAGATGTTTTAGCAAATGATCCCTCCTTTGTAACCTTATCAAAAAAAGCAGGCTGCATTGGATGGCTTGTTGGTTTTGAATCATTCAATCAACAAACGTTACACTCGCTTGGAAAAACAACCAATAGGATTCAAGATTACAAAAGAGCAATTGATCTTATCCACTCTCAAAAGATGATAGTTATCGGTGATTTCATGTTCGGTTTTGATTCTGATACGGTTGAAGTTTTTGATGAAACAATTTCAATGCTGAATAAATTATGCATCGATGTTGCAGATTTTACCATTCTTACTCCGTTTCCTGGCACTCCTTTGTTTGATGAACTTAAGAGTCAGAAAAGATTATTATCCACAGATTGGAATCAATATACTCTGTTCAATCCAGTGTTCCAACCAAAGCAGATGAGTCCTGAACAATTACAAAATGGGGTTAGATCACTCTATCAACGATTTTACTCGCCAAAATATATAGTATCTAGAATGTTACGAAGTGTTTCGTATGGTTTTTATCCGTTTAGTGCAGTTGTCTCTCGAAACATACTTTCATCATTTAACACCGGTTTTTTCAGAAAATAAGAGCCCATACCTCGATTGAATCTGAATTTTTCCGTCCTTGTTCGTCGTAAATTGTTGCCGTTATCGTATGCATTCCAAAAGAAAACTGATTCCAGGTGTATTCATATGGTGGCTGGGTTAGTTCCTCGTTGATGTTTGTTCGTTTCCCGGTGATGTTGATTATAATTTTTTCGATTGGAAGATCTGAACTAACAGTAGTTTCAATGGTCATCCTTCCGATAAGATAAGTGATTGAAAGAACTCTGTTTTTTTGTTCATTTCCAAAGATATAATGATTAAAAGATTTTGGTGTCTTTATACCTATTGTTGGAGGAAGTGTTCCTTCTGTTACCCGACTTGCTGCAGTTGCATCTACATAAAATGAGTCAAATTCATGTTCTTGAGTACTTGGTTTTGAATATGATGCCTGTTTCTGATCGTTAGAAACCACTGCAACAATCCAGAGGTTTTCTTTTACTATATCGTATTCACTTTCTGATGCTTTCCAGGTGTTTGAGAAACTTATATTTTCACCAGATGGTATGCTCACCGATCTGTCCATTCCGTAATCTAAAAATGAGAAATGATAAGGATCCCCATTGTAATCTGCCCACTGACTTTTTATTTCAGTGATATAAATTTTTAGATTTCCCGAATATGTTGTTTCCTCATAGTTTTTAACATATATGGTGTTTTTTAGTTCTTCCCTAGTTTCGTTCCATTCTGACTGCAGGGTTATTTGAATTCTTGCTGCAGGTCTGTTTGCTGCTTGTTGTAAAGCTAGGTTAAACTCGTTTGGAATGTTTTCTGAACCAACGAGAACTTTATATCCCCCATCAATGTAGGCTGTAGGATAGCCAAAAATGTTATAATCGTTCTCCAAACGGTTTTTAGCCTTTTGGTTCTCATCTTCAACCATGCTTACGTAATAAAAAGGAATGTCCTGACTGGTGTATGCTTGATGTATCTTTTCAGCTACTTCTGGGCAGTTTGAACACCATGTGGCAGTTGCCTTCTCGATGAAAACTGCTCGATTTAAGGTAACGTTCTCGTCAGGATCTCTATTTTTTAGAACAGTAATAGTATAAAATGCTGATCCATTAATTGAGGGCTCTCCAATTGGGCCATTATTTGCTTTGTCATTGACGGTTACATAGTAATGATAGTTTTTTGTTTCATCTTCAGCAATTGAAATTGAGTGACTTTTTGACAAAATCGATATGGATGTCCATGATGTTTCATCCTGCTTTCTGTAGTAAAGCGTTGCTTCTGAAACATTTACATTATCTGAAAAAGTAACTTCGATTTGTGCTTTTTCCCCTTGGAAAACAGTGAAATCCTTTGAAATCACTGTAAGTGACGGTGGTATTGTATCTTTTTCTGAGGATTCAAAAGAGGATGTTAACAAAAATCCAGTTAGTATTAAAAGAAGGATAACGGCAATAACGATATATCCTGGGGGGATATACATGTCTTTTATTTTCATAGGATTCAAAACCTTTGTTATGGTTCTAATGTCAGTACACTATCAGTGAAACGTGCAAAATAGAATTGAAGATAGGGAAATTGAATAAAACCTGATCTGAACTGAGGTTTCCAATGAGATACAGATGTAATAATGAATAAGTTATCCATTGATAAGTCAGGATATGATTGGCCTGTAGATGTTTCCACTGGATTCCATTGTGTTTCAATTGTTTGTGTTTCTCCTTTTTTTAAGATTATCTTTTCATTGATAGCAAAATCAATGAGGCTGAAATGATAGGGTTTTTGATCAGTATCATACCAACGAGATTCTTTTTCTGTGATATACGTTCTAATTTTTCCAATATATGTCTTTTGTTCCATGTTAGTAACTGTAATGCTGAGTTGTACATTATTTTCATCTTTTATTTCTACTCCGCCATTAATGACAATAGATTTTCGATCGGTTCGTTGTACGGATTCCTCTATTTTATTTGTGTATATATCATAAAGTGATCCGCTGTTTCCTATGTGTTGGCCATATCCTCCATCAAAGTAAACCGAAGGTACTGCATAATTGGTGAATTGTCGTGATCGTTTTTGTGAAGCTTCATTTTCGTCAACTACTAAAGTGACATAATAAAACGAATCATACTCTTGGTGTAAATCATTGAGTGTTTCAGAAGCAATTGGGCATTGTGGACACCATGTAGCTGTAATATACTCTGCAAAAACAATTGGTTCTTCGCTAGTTGAAAAATGAGATGAATATTGTGCAGTCATGATGGATGATGTGCTTGAAAATAGTAATACAAAGCCTAAAGATAGTAGAAGAATGAATTTGTTTTTTTGCTTCATTTGATAATCTCCTTAACTAAATAGATAACAATCTGATTTTACAGATTATAATAAATATAATTTTTTTTATATTTAATATTACCGCACATCCTTATCCTTTTTTCGAAATTTTTGCATCACTTAAGTTCGAAGGTTTTTTAGATAAATACTTGAACTTGTCAATTATTAGCATGAATCAATTTTGAATTTGTACTAAAAGAAGATGATTTAAAAAACTAAAAACATACTAAGTCATATTATCATATTAATTTAGGAAATAAAAATTTATGTATATTCTTATATATGAGAAATTGATTTGGGTTTCATATTGTCTTGAATTTACTGAAGGTGTCTTTCACTATGCTTGTTCCCGGCTCTGAAGATGAAAAAAAATTTGTTGCTAACCTTTTGAAGAAATACGAAAAACAAATTCAAAGGAAAAAATCTCAAAAGGATATGCCTGAAAGAGATTCTTGCCAATTCAAATAATATGATGATAGAAATAATAAATTACATATCATATTTTAATAAAAAAATCGAACAAATTTAGGATTTTTTCCTTAAACAGTACTTCGGAAAGTAAGTATCAATAGTATTTTTATCCAGTAATCACATTCCA
>CAYOTP010000017.1:0-29209 GCA_964406955.1 uncultured Thermoplasmatales archaeon
GTGTCGTTTCTGCTCCTCTGCAGAGACTCCCGCCTCTCCTACTTGCGTAGGTCCCCGGTCCAGAGTGAGGGAGGACTTTCCTCAGCACAAGGCCGTGAACTGTCCACCTACTCCCAACTATACTATTAATGCATGAACTGAATCAAAAATGTTTCCAAAGAACCCTGATTCACAAATGAAAAGGAAAAGTGAAAACTAAATGATTATGAATAGTATTTACTTTGCTAAGAAAATTTTAGACAATATAATTCATCTTTTTCAGATGATAGTATGATAGTTTTACCTTTTTGATAATTTATCAATAACACTTTAAATATGTGAACGAACAAAGAACATTCATGGAAGGTGGTGAAGGATGAATGCACAACCAAATAAAAAAACTCCTCCTGAGATGCAATTTGATAATAACAACCGTGCCCCAATGTTTAGTGATACATTTGTAAAAGCACTTTCAGAAATATTCTTTGATGAGTAATGATGCCTTTTATTATGCCCCTTTTTATTGTTGTGCGTGCCCCCGATTCATCCTTTTCAACCACCCATTTTCTTATTTTTTCATTTTTGATTCTTTCTGAATGGTAACATTTTTGAAAGAAAGTTAGATTGATAGTTTTTGAGTATTTATGAAAATTGATCCGTGGAGTTCAACAAGTTATCAAGATTATGCCCGGCTTCGAGATGAATTTGGAATCGAAGTATTTAATGAACAGCATTGGAAATATCTTCCAGACCCCCATCGATTATTACGTCGTGGAGTCGTATTTGGACAACGAGGTTTTTCCCTTATAGAGAAAGCTATACAGGAGCATAGCCCTTGGGCTATCCTTACGGGTCTTATGCCATCTGGAAAAATGCATTTGGGCCATAAGATGATTATTGATGAGGTTATTTATTATCAAAGCATTGGTGCAGATGTGTTTATTGCTGTTGCTGACATTGAATCATATGGGACAAGAGGATATAGCTTAAAACAAACAAGATCACTTGCAATTGAAGAGTACATTAAAAATTATATCGCTCTTGGATTGAAACCAAAGAATTGCCATATCTATTTTCAATCAACGAATCAGGATGTGAAGGATTTAGCGTATCTTCTTGGTAGAAAAGTGAATTGGTCTCAGATGACTGCTACCTATGGTTTTGATGGACAAACCAATATGACACATGTGTTTTCTCCACTTATTCAAACGGGTGATATCCTCCATGTGCAACTGGAGAAGTATGGGGGTATCCGTCCAGTTCTTGTTCCAGTAGGTGTTGATCAAGATCCTCATATTCGATTAAGTAGAGATATTGCTAGATCACATCGGTTATACAATGTTACTAAAACTAAAGATGATAAGATTGGTGTTTTTGTGAAACCTGATGAAAACGTTGAACAACTTTTGGACAATGCAGAAGAAATATTGAGAATGAATGATTTCACCGCTCTAAAAAGAATTTCAGATTATAAGGCAATCTATGTGCAAGATGCAACGGAACAACAAATCCAACATATCAATAAATTGCTTGCCTTTTCTGAACCGAAATTTGAAGGGTATGGATTTCTTACACCATCTGCAACCTTTCATCGATTCATGACTGGTCTGACCGGGGAGAAAATGTCTTCCTCGAAACCTGAAAGCGCGATATTTTTAACTGATACGCCTGAAGAAGCAAAAAAGAAGATCATGCAGGGAAAAACCGGTGGTAAAGTAAGTCTTGAAGAACAGAAAAGAGATGGAGGAAATCCTGAAGAATGCATGATTTATGAATTATTTCTCTACCATCTCATGGATGATGATGCTGAACTAAAAGAGATCTATACAACATGTAAAAATGGGGAACGATTGTGTGGTCACTGTAAGAAACAAGCAGCTGAAAGTATGGGTACGCTTCTTGAAAAAATAGCGGAAAAAAGAAAGGCTGCTGAAGATAAAATTGATCATTATCTTAATTGAAAAAATGAATTATTCAAAGGTATAGTTGGGAAATATTTCACAGGAATCACAATTGAGCTGTCATTAATCATATGAATGATATAATCCATCGGCACTGGCACGTTTTTTGAAGTGGTCTTTTACTTTTTTCTGATTCGTTTTTCCAAAATTTTTTAGCATGGGGACCGGCTCAGAGGATGATGAAGCAGTTCCTTTCACTGGCATCGTCATTCCTTTGTTTTCTCCTTTGAACATACTGTGGATGATTTCAGAAGGTGAAATACCCTGATCTATATGATGTGCAATCTTTCTTATATCTCCTTGTATGATGCCAAAATTATTTGATTGTTTTCGTAATTCTTCAGTAAGGTCATCATCAATTTTTCTAGCGATCTTACCTCCAAATCCTACGTGTTGAAATGGATTTTTTTGATAGTCTTTCAAATAGAATAAACCGATATTTGGATGGAAAAGATAAGAATCATTGGAAAGAGTTTGATAATCCTTTGAAAATGATGCCATCCAGCCTGTTGGATGTTTTTTTCCATGTCTAATAATATCATTAAATAGCTGATCACGTGTTTTCAGTTTCATTTTTGATGTAACCATAATAAGAAAACATAATGGAGGTTAAAAAATTTAGGTAATAAAAATCAATAATAACAGATAAAAAAAGGTGGTATTTGATTTTTTATTTGAATGTTAATTTATCTGTGAAGCAAGTTTTCTAGCACGGTTTGCCACAACGAATGATTTGGCGATGAATTCGATTTCTTTTGCTTCGTTTTTTCCGGATATTGTTCCAACGATTATCATTTTTCTTTCCTCACATACTACGTTTGTCGTTCTGCTTATTAATGAATTATTATACAATTGTTACCTTCTTTCTTTACAGTTCTACCCAAAAAAATTGAATTAAGTTTGTGGATATGACGTAGTATCATAAATAGGTATGATTGTATGATTCGTTTATAATAGCTTTTATTGGATAATATTTTTAGGTTTTGGGGTGAAACCATAACTGAATTTACCGTTCATGTTCTGGACAAGCACTCTTGCTTTTAGTTTTCGTGCAATCTTTCTAGCGGTTTGAATTGCCTCTTGTTTAGTTTGAGAATATTCATAAACGGTATTGTTGCTTTTTATGACCCATGGTTTATCGTCATGTTTACCATGTCCGTTAATTACCACATAAACGATATCTGCACTATTTTCAGTTTTTATCTTTATCGATTCGGTTTGTTTTTTTTGTTTTATTTCAGGGTTTTCTTTTTTTAGATATGGCATATGTGAGTTTTCATTTTCTTTTACGGTGTATCCTTCTGGAAGGATCGTTGGATGTCCACTTTTCGGTGTCTTCCAACTGAAAAAATAAATTGGTAGTTTCATTCCGCTTCTTAAGGTTACAAGTTTCGTATACAAAATGTATTTTCCATAACGATATATTTTTGTGAAATACCATTGAGCCATGGGCGTAGTAAGATAAAAGATCATAGCAATATAGATCATTAAAAGAAGGAAGTGGACGATGATGTTATTGCCAACGATAAGACCCCAGAGTGCCCAGAGAGAAGCCCAGATAAGATAAAACATTGTGAACTTCCTTGTCCAAGGTTCGCGATGTGCCATTCCTTTATAGAGTTCTAGAATAGTAATAAATATTATTCCATGAATGAGAAGAACACCTAAAATGATGATGCTGAATCCTAATGAATAGCCATAATGGGTAAATAAACCTAGGATGAAAAAATCTACAAAGAAATAATAGATCTGAATAATGAACAATATAATGAAGAATAAAAACATTTTTTGTGAACACTCGGCATTATTCAAATAATCGCCTCCTGAATTTTAAAACGACTAATCCTGCTGCAAGAATTGAACTCAATCCTCCTGAAATGATCCAAAATTCGGCATTTGAAACTGTTTTTTCCTGATTTGATTCATCAAAGGATGTTGAAAAAATCTTTATTGTTGTGGTATCATTTGCCTTTGATCCATCATTATCTGTTACGGTAAGAGAAATTGTGTATTCTCCAGGTTCAAGATAGGTGTGAGTAACTATTTCACCGGAACCTGTATTTCCGTCACCGAAATCCCAGTTGAATGAAACAATCCGTCCATCATCATCATAACTATTCTCTGCTGATAGAGTAATTGGTTCTCCGGCGATACCTGTGTATGGGCCTTCAGTTCTTGCAACCGGATCGTAATTTCTCACGATGTCCTTTGTTGTATCTTCTGAATCATCAATATCTTTATTTCTCAATCGTCTAATCAATGTAATTAATAAGAGAGCTGAGCCAATGGTAAATGCGGGATGATCTTTAAGCCAATTTGAAAATGATGCGGAATTATAATAATTATTTTCTTTTTGTTCAGACGTTGAATCATCGTTAAGAAACGTTGATTTTAACATTGCAAACACTATAGCTCTTAATATTGTATTATCATTTGTCAAGAATCTGTTATCTTCTTTACTATCTGAAGAACGCATAATAAGCCGATAAATAAAAGGATAGTTTTGATTAACATAATTTTTGAGTAATGGACGTTTTTCTAAAAAATCTGCTAAGTCAAAAGAATCTTCATTGGTTAAGAGTAACTGTTTCAGTAAAGGAAATAAACTATTACTTTTTTCATTTTGTAGGAGAATGATTTTCAGAAGGTTCATTAAGAGTGATGCATCGTTATCTTTTTCAGGAATCCAAGGTAGGATGTTATTGTTTTCATCATTGGTATTGGTAATCAATGATGTTAAGGATAAAATGAGCAATGGATGAAATTTCCATTTGAAAACAGTTTGTTCAATAGATGTTCTTTGGCCTGATGTATCAATTATTACGGCTTTAATGGTTCTGCTGAAATGGCCAGTTTTCCATGTATATTCATATGGTGCTTCATCATCTATATGTTTTAATGTATCGTCAATATGGAATTCAACTTCTCTAATTCCAATATCATCTTCTGCGTTGACGATAATCTTACTTGGACCTATGAGAATGGATGATGTAGCTGTTTGACCAATGGGGGTATTTCTAAAATAAACTGTGTTTTCTACTGGTTGAATAAATGAAGCAGTTGGTGGTGAATCTGGATTGATAATAACTTGAGTTATATCTGTTCCACAATTATTTTCTTCATCTTTAATTGTCAATGTTAATGTGTATGTACCTGGATGAGTATATGTGTGAGTTGGATTCACTCCTGTTTTTTTACTTCCATCTCCGCAGTACCATTCAAACGTTGTTATGCTACCATTTGATGAGAGGCTATTGGATCCATCAAATTGTATCGGTATGCCTGCCGTTCCATAATATGGGCCTCCTGCATCAGCTTGCAAAGGGGAAGAAGATTCTGCACTAGTAATTGCAAACCATGGGGTAAGTAAAAGAAATACTGTGATCATAAACGAAGCGAACTTTTTTTTCATAAACATCACTTTTTTATATTTATTAAAATATATTTTATATTCAATCATTTATATAAATTTCTAAACAGTTGTTATCTATTTTTGATAAAAAAATCGAACAAAATAAAGATAAAAAATTAACAAATTTGATATAAAATATAATAAAAATAGTTAGCTTTTATCAAATATGTTATTAATCATCCATTGCGCGTCAAAAGGAATTTGCTCATCATACTTTTGACCAACACCGATAAACAACAATGGTTTTCCTATGGTATATGCGACAGAAAGTGCACTACCACCCTTTGCATCGGTATCTACTTTGGTCAAAATTACCCCATCAATACCAACGATTTCGTTGAATCTTTTTGCTTGTTCCACAGCATCATTACCTGAAAGAGCATCTCCAACAAACAAAATAAGGTCCGGCTGAGCAACTCGTTTAATCTTTGCCATTTCGTCCATAAGATTCACATTGGTTTGCATTCGTCCTGCAGTATCGAGCAGCACCACATCTTTATGCTTTGCTTTTGCATGTTCAATAGAATCAAAGGCAACAGCGGCAGGATCAGCACCCGCACCATGCTTCACTAATTTTACTCCTACATTATTGGCATGAATGCCCAATTGTTCGATGGCCCCCGCCCGAAAAGTATCTCCTGCGGCCATCACACTTGAATATCCTTTGTTTTTTAGAATCGTTGCCATTTTAGCTATTGAAAGTGTTTTCCCACTTCCATTAACGCCCACAAACATTATCACAATTGGTTTTTCCCGTTTTTTGATATATTCCCAAAAATTAAATTTGTTTGATTCCAACACATGTGATATTGCATGCCGCAGCACACTTTCAACAATATCATTGATATTTCCCCGTTTAAGTGGAACCTTTCTAAGTTCATCTTTAATATCCTTTTTTATTGATTCGATTACCGTGTAAGCAACATCTGACTCAAGCAAACCAATTTCAAGTTCCCAAAGAAGATCATCCAGTTTTTCCTCGCTGATCCGTTTTCCTGAAGATACATCTTTTTGAAGGGTCTTACTGATGCTTTTTCGTGTCTGATATGTTCGTTCAAGTTCAGATTTTAGACTTTCCTCAATCTGTTTATCTGTTGTTTCATCTCGTTTCTTTTTTGCCTCCAATCGTCTTCGTCTCCGATCCCGTGGAGTAAGTGTTTTTAATTCAACTGGTTTTTCTTTTTTGTCTTCAGCTTTCAATTCAGATTGAGGTTTAACTATTTCTTCAGTTGGTTGATTTTGCACATCATCTAAAGTTTTTTTTACTGGTTCCTCTAAACTATCTTGGTCTTTTTTCTTAAATTCTTGTTGAAGTTCTTGTTCTAACTTATCCTCAAATTTTTTTATTCTTTTTTTAAGGAATTTAAACATAATAATTGCCCTTTCATTTCTTCTTAAAATGATGATATCTAGTCTTTATTTTGGACTGATTGATTATAGATTTCATGAGCTTTCTCTGAGATGGTTTGAATTTGTTTTTGAATTTGTTTAGACATCTCAGTAAGAGATTCTTGATTTGCCTGTAATCCCATTATTCGTTTATCAATGATACTTATTGCATCTTTAGGGTTTTTTTCAATTACAACTCCTGCTCCAACATCTGCAAGAACCTTTGAAGGTTTTTTAGATGCCGCAAAGGTGAATATACCTCCACCAATGGGGATGAGTAATTCTTTTCCACTCTTTGTTTCAGCAAGTTTTTCAATTGTGAATTTTGCTTTTTGATAATCCATGATTGCTGCCTGAAGGTAATTATATTGATTTTCAATGGATGCTAACTGTGATTCATATTGATCGACTAGCGCAGCATAACGTTGAAATTCTTCTTCCTGAGTCATAATTTCACCATGATTATTAAGTTCTCAAAAGCCCTAATTATGAAGGATGTATATAACGTATTGTATTACAGAAGATTAAGCATATACATTACCTAAACATTTATTGTTTTTTCAAAGATATACTCATTTTTTAATAAAAATTAATTTTTATTATGAAAACTTATTTATAATATCTTATGCTTTTATTTATTGACTGTTCCATGAAAAAAATGATATCTGCCATTTTTATTATCAATATTTACATTTGTTCAAATATCCTATATTTTATTTTAACATCAAAAAGATCAGATTATTATATATTTAAAGATATGTAATTTAATAAAAAGAGTGAACATGAAAAGGAATACTATGGCCAATAAAAAACACAGATTACTTATCCAATCTATCATCATTTTTCAATTGATGATATCGTTCTCATCAGCAGCAATGATGTCCCAATCACTTAGACAACCTACAAATGACATCATTTTGATCACTGGCTTTGCACCATTTGACATCTATGATGTAAATCCCTCTGAACTTATTGCGTTAGAGCTCAATAATACACAGATTCAAAATCACACAATTAAAGGATATGTGCTCCCTGTAGACTATACTAAAGCCCCTGAAAAAATGAAACAATTGATAGATAATTTCAATCCAGTTTTGATTATTTCACTGGGACTAGCAGGAAATGCAAAAAAAATTCAAGTGGAAACACTAGCAATAAATCTTCGAATAGATCCTACGGAGAAACCTGTATTTCTCACCCTTAGAAAAGTGAACACAACTGGCCCCTGGATTCAATTATCCACATTTGATATATCCTCAATAATATCAAACATAGATAAAAATAACATATCAGTTGAACAAAGTTATTCCGCTGGATTATATCTATGCAATGCCATACTCTATGAAACATTATTATATCAAACAGCACGTCAACAATCAATCCCAACTGGATTTATCCACGTTCCACAAATGAAAAGTCAACAACCCGGTGGAATGACTCTTGAAGAAATGATCCAAGCAGTTAAACTATCAATTACAGCGCAAATGCCATAAAAAAATATCACTTTGAGATAGTGTCGATGACCTCTTGAGTTTTTTCTGTGAAAGTTTTTGCAAATCTATCAACGATTTTTGTTGTTTTCGCCTCAGTGGTCAATCGAATCAATGGACTAGTATTTGAAGCACGAATCAATACCCAACCATCAGGAAAATCTATTCGTACACCATCTAACGTGTTTGTATCTGAATACGCTTTGATAAACGACTTTTGCAAACGTTTCATAACTTCAAATTTGATATCATCAGCACAAGGAATCTCAATTTTTTGAGTTGGATATGACGGAATTTCTTCACGTAATTCAGCCAATGACTTTTCCGTTTTATCTAAGATCTCAGCTATCTTTAAAGGAATGACTAAGGCATCATCAAAAAGGAAATATTCTGGGAGAATAAGATGACCAGATGATTCAACACCAAGCAACGCATGTTCTTTTTTAGCATGAAGTGTTAGAAAAGTATGTCCAACTTGAATCTTTTTAATTGAAAAACCTAACGGGGAAAGCTGTTCAGAAAGTGTTTTTGAGCATTCAACATTAGCAATGATTGTCCCCTTTTTTGACCCTAGACCATATTTACCGATCACAATCCCAGTTTCATCTGCGGAAAGAACCTTTCCTTTGTTATCTACGATAACAGATCGATCTCCATCTCCATCAAATGCCACACCAAAATCACACTGTTTTTCTGTAACTTTGTTTTTTAATGTATCTAAATGTTCTGGTTTAGGGTCTGATGGCCTCTGAGAAAAGAGGGGATCAGGATCACAATAGACTGGGACGAAATCAAGATGAAGATTTTTGAAGATATCTGGTGCAGAAAGGGTCATACTTGCACCACCACAATCAACAGCAACTCGGATATTCTTATGAAAATGAAATGATTTTTGGAAAAAAGATTCATAGTTCTTTTTCACATCAACTGTTGCTACTCTACCTGTGTTGGAAAAATCTGCTGTTTCCCATTCTTGTTTCAGCGTGAAATCTCGTATATGGTTAAGCTCATCTTCAGGGAGTCCAACACCGTCGCCATAGTAAAATTTAATTCCATTCCACTCTGGGGGTAGATGACTTGCGGTGACAAAGGCGATTAAATCCTTTTTTGTTTCCCATCCGAAAAATAATGTTTGTCCAAAGGACGTGGTCTGAGCATAGGAGACATTAACACCTGTGGCTGCAACTCCTGAAATGAAGGCGTGAACAAGCACATGACTTGACTGCCGGATGTCATTTCCCACAGCTAACGTATTGCCACCTAACTTTCTTTTCACATATGATCCTGCACTTAATCCAATTGAATAGAAAAGACGGGGATCAATATCCTTTCCATATAATCCTCTGATATCATAGGCTCTGAAAATATGTGGTGAAATATCGTTTTTCATATACCCACTAATTTAGTATATGTTATAAAAATTATACGTTAACGGTTGAGTAGATACAGCAAAAAGAAAATGATATAATTGGAAATGATCTCATTCTCCAATCACATTTCCAATTTGTTTTTTTGGGTATCCTTCAGGAATATCTTGGGTCCAGATTATCTCGTTTTCTTTAGAAGTGTTTTTTGAAATCTTTTCATTGTCCCCAAGTACAACATAATGTAATTTAGATTCTGATTCAATACTTGCATTTTCTCCGACCACACAGTGATCTAACCAACAAGTATCTCTAATGATGGCATTATCTAAAATGATTGAATTAGTTATCTTAGTATCTTTTCCTATTTCAACATTGTCTCCCAAGACTGTTTTGTTAATAATGCCCTGATTACTGCAATTTGATCCGATATGAGTGGTTTTATGTTGTTTATCTAAAAGGAATTCATGAACGGCTAGGTAACTAGTAATTCGGCCGATATCCATCCAGTATCCCTTGAATTGATAGCCATAAAACCGGTCAGTATCGTTTATGATTTGTGGGAAGATTTCCTTTTCCATGGAAACAAGTTTTCCGGGTTCAATATAGTCAAGCACTTCTTTTTCTAGGAGATAGGCACCAGCATTGATAAGATTGGATGGCGCATCTTCTGGCTTTGGTTTTTCAACAAATCCTTTGATATGGCCATCATTTTTAACATCCACAACTCCGAATTCTGAAACGTTTTCAACAGGCCATAACGATATGGTGGATATTCCATCTTTTTTTTCATGAAAGTGAATCATATCTGTTAGATTGAGAGAACAGATGATATCACTATTTAATACCAAAAATCGATCCGTTAAATGCGACTCAGCAAATTTTACAGCCCCGCCTGTTCCGAGCGGATTTGGTTCATCATTGACAATAATTTTTTTGTCCAAATCCAATGAATTAAGATACTCTTGGATTTGTTTCTTTCGATAATTCACTGCAAGAATCACCGTGTCAACTTCACTAGGAAGCATGTTGATTAGGTAGGTTATCATTGGTGTGTTCATAATTGGAAGTAGTGATTTTGCTCTTGTATAGGTAAGTGGTCTTAATCTAGTTCCAAATCCTCCAGCTAATATTATTGCTTCCATTTTTAATCAATCTCCAAACCTTATTTTTTGATTTTCAGCATCCATGAAGTCAGATACTTATAAATTTTTGGAAAAACCAAAACAGGGGCAATCAAAATCGAAGATTATCTGCGAAAGATTTATAAGGCTTAACTGAGGTATTATTCTTGATTATATGGAAGAACAGGTCGAAGAGAAAATGAAATGTATGATGTTTGATGATGAAGTGGTTATGTTCAAAACCGATGAAGATATTGCCCTTCATGTGATGCATCGCTTTAATATTGATTCTGAAACCCTTGATTGTATGCCTGCGTTCAAAGAACCGTTAAAATCACTGTTATGGCCAGATAAAAGAAAATAACATCATACTTATCACAATCCAAATATATCAACTTTTTTACGAAATAATTATAAAAAACAGAATGATGTTGAAACATAACGAGGTGCTTTATGAAAGATCTTGAAAAACTATATTCTGATCGTGCAGGGAAAATGAGAAAATCTGTTATCCGTGAGTTATTGAAAGTTGCCCAGGATCCAGAAATCATTTCATTTGCTGGCGGTCTTCCAAATCCTAATTCATTTCCAATTGATGATTTGAACACGGTTATTTTATCAGTGATGAATAATTATGGTAAAAGTGCATTGCAATATGGCACCACTCAAGGATTGATGGATCTTCGTAAGGCTATAGCTGAACGGGCTTACAAAGATGGAATCAATGATATTTCTGCTGATAATGTTATCATCACGAATGGTTCACAGCAAGCGTTGGACATTGTTGGAAAACTATTTTTGAACCCTGGTGATATGGCTTTAGTTGGTCTCCCTACTTATCTAGGAGGGATTAATGCCTTTAAGAGCTATGAATGTAATCTTACAGGTATTCCTCTTGATAAACATGGGATGATGGTGGATGTATTGGAAGATACAATTAAGGATTTGATTCGTGAAGATATCATTCCAAAGTTTGTCTATGTTGTTCCTACTTTTCAGAATCCTGCAGGTGTGGTAATGCCTGAAAAAAGACGAAAGCAACTTATTGATATTGCTAGTGAGTATAATATGGTCATTGTGGAAGATGATCCATATGGAAAGTTAAGTTATGATATTGATCATGTCAAACCAATTAAAGCATTTGATCATGATGGAAGGGTTATTTACTTATCCACATTTTCAAAGATCCTTGCACCTGGTTTCCGTCTTGCATGGACCATTGCTTCTGAGGAATTAACGCGAAAAATGATTATTTGTAAACAAGCATTAGATCTTTGTACCAATACTTTTACTCAATATATCGCAAATGAGTTCATGCGTCAAGGTTCACTTGATTTACATATCTTAAAGATAAATGAGATGTATAAACCAAAACGGGATAAAATGATTTCAGCAATTGAACATAATTTCCCGGGAGATTATACTTGTAATAAACCTCAGGGTGGTATGTTTGCATGGGTGACACTTCCGGAAGGTATTGATACTGAAACCATGTTTTTGGATGCAATTAAACATAAGGTAGCTTATGTGCATGGAAAAGCATTTCATGTTGATGGTGGCGGGGAACGATCGTTACGTCTGAATTTTTCTTATTCCTCAAATGATCAAATTGAAGAAGGAATATGCCGATTGGCTAAGGTTATTGAAGAAAGACTTTCTAAAATTAATCCGTGATACTTTACACAATATCTTGTGAGGGTAAAAAAAGTAAAAAAGCCATAGTATGATATGACTGCATTAATCAAATCTGTGTTTATGGGTCGAAATCAAATAGTTAGAATAATTCTTTGATTTTTTTCATATTTGGATTGAAAATACCATATTTTTTCACAGGGAATATATCTTGGAGGACAAGTATCTCATTGATCCAAAGTTGATACTGTTTAGAGAGCAAATGTGTAAATCGTTTCACATCCTTCATGTCTTCAGCAGCGATGATAAACATCCAATCGTAATGACCGTGAAGATAACTACTACATTCAATATCAATATTCATTTCTTTGCTATGGTTTGTCATAGTAAAATCTGTAATTTTTTGGATCGCATCATCAATTGGTTCAGTTGATCTTTTTATTAAAATGATGAAACGTTTTTGATTTAGTTTTTCATCGTCTGTAACAGCATGATAACCCCATATTTTTTTGTTTTTCTCAAGCCGTTTAATTATTCTCCACACTTTTTGTCGAGAAAAATTGTATTTTTTGGAAATTAATTCAATGCTTCCACGTGCATTTTGTTTTAAAGATTCAATTACTTTTAATTCATCTTTTTTGATTTGTTCAACACTTTTTCTTGCCATGGATTTCCACCAAGTAAAACATCCATAACTGGTACTCCTTTAAAAAATTATGTGATTAAATCTAACTTTTTAACTAATAAAAGAGAAACAATGTAATTAATTACTGGTTACTATGAAGGTTATCGTAGCATTCCTTACAAATAAGACTATATGTGGGATGCTGTGTAAGATCACACACTGCAAATAACTTCTTACAACATGTACACCGTCTTTTTTCCATGATCATCACTTTTCATCGGTTAACTTATCAACAAACTACCCCTCATTAGGTTTTTTTTAAAGAAATATTTTTTTCTAGGATGAAGAAAGCTTCATTATCGCTTCAGCAATATCTCCGTCAGTTTCTTTTAAAGCATCCTTCGCTTTTTTTTCTGAAACTCCAGTTTGATCCACAATCAATGTAATATCTTCTTGAGGTATTTCCTGTTTACGATTTGAAATACTTGGATTACCAACAACTTGATATGTTTTCTGACCTTGGGCATCCATAATTGTTACATCTGCCTTAGAGAAAACGATTTCTTTTTTATCTGTAAGTATGATAACTTTCTCAACGTTGGGAATTTCCTTTACATTGATGCCAAGTTTCTTCATCATTTGATTCATTTGCCGTGGATTCATTCCTTTCGGAAGCATGATTTTTTAAACCTCCAAATTTTTCTAATTAGACATTAACGAAGGACATATATACAGTATAAATTGTTATAGGTTTTGGTGCCTTTTTCGATGATTACTGGTAAGGAAGTAAAAGTTCTTGATATAAATGCTGAATATTATGGTACACCTCCTGAGAAACTTATGGAAAACGCTGGGAAACATGTGGCTGATCATATCCAACAACAGTATACCAATCCAAGAATCATTGTTATCTGTGGGCCTGGCAATAATGGTGGCGATGGATTTGTTGCTGCACGACATCTATCCAAAAAATTTTTGGTAACCTTATTTCTCATAGGAATGGAAGAAGATATTCGTACAGATATTGCTCGAATGAATTTCTCTAAATTGAAATCGTTGCCAATCACGTTACATGATATCAGACATATTGATCAATTACCATCTTGTCTAAAGGATTCAACAGTTATCATAGATGCCATGTTGGGAGTTGGAATTAAAGGGGAATTACGAGAACCATATGATGAAATAGTGAAACTGATCAATTCACAAACAAATAAACATATCCTTTCAGTAGATATTCCAACGGGATTTGGATCAAGTATGGCTATCTGTCCACAGACTACCATTACATTTCATGATAAAAAACCAAACATGAATGAGAACAACTGTGGAAGCATTATCATCGCAGATATTCAAATTCCAACCAAAGCCCAAATCCAGGTGGGTCCAGGTGAGTTAACTGTATATTATCCACGAACAAAAAAAGATTCTCACAAAGGACAGAATGGCCGTGTGCTCGTTATTGGGGGTGGACCGTTTACCGGCGCTCCTGTGTTATCTGCAATGGCAGCGTTACGAACTGGTGCTGATTTAACCTCAATTGCAGCTCCTAAAGATGCAGCACGAACAATAGCTTCATTTTCTCCGAATCTCATCGTCCATCCAATTGAATCAAAGTCTTTTCTTTCAATGCAAGATGTGAATAGGGTCACTGCTTTATTTGGTCAAGTGGATAGTGTGCTTATTGGTCCAGGTCTTGGAGATCAAAAAGAAACCAAAGAAGTAGTGCTAAAAATCATTTCTCAGGCGGTGAATACTAAGAAAAAATTAGTTATCGATGCTGATGCAATCAAACCGTTATATGATCATTATGAGATATTGCATGATTCGAAAGCAGTGATTACACCGCACTCACAGGAATTTACTAAGTTAACTGGGGAAAAACTATCTAGTGATCTAGTTGAAAAAAAGAATCAAGTCTTAGAATGGGCAAAAAAAATAGAAGCAACTATCTTTCTGAAAGGTCCTACAGATATCATAAGCGATGGAACTAGTATTCGGTTGAACACGGTTCATAATCCTGCGATGACCGTAGGTGGCACAGGTGATGTGTTGGCAGGAATTATTGCTGCATTACTTGCAAAAAATAATTCGCCAATGACTGCAGCACGAATAGCTGCCTTTTTAAATGGAGAAGCAGGAAACAAAGCATTTAAAGAATTTTCTTATGGCCTTCTTGCCACAGACATCATTGAAAAAATACCTTGGGTGCTAAGAAAATATGTTACATAATACATATTCAACAAGAAAGATTGTCATAATAGTCATAATTCTATTCTGTTCAATTGGCATAGCTGAATCCACTAATGGGCAATTATTTTCAGATTATGATCAATTATCAATATCACTGACTAATTCAACACCTATGTTTTTTCTAGGGGATATAAGTCTTACAGGATCATTTCAGGGAATTACTTTAGAGTATCCACTTCAGTTATCTAATGAACATCTCTTCTTGTTGGAACAATATTTTCCCTCTGAAAATGTTCAAAACTTTGCATCTATCGATGAACTACATAGTTTTCCCGTGTTTGCTGATACATTAATTCCTGATGCTACGGTTTATCTAATTAACACATCATTATTTTCCGATATCAATCAATTCACCAATGCTGAACTGATTGATAATATCGATTCTTATCTTACATCATTTACAAGTGTCTCTATTCACATCACAAAAGGGATTGCTCTTTTTGGAAGTGATAATGAAAGAATACAGGTTGATTTTGATCGATCTTATGGGATTGGCGGATTATTTCAACTTCCCTTCCCAGAGGATTTTTCAACCACAGGTTTAGGTATTCTTTCAGATCAACAATCAACGATTACAGTTCACACTGATACATCGGTACTTTATCCATTTGAATCCGAAGTTCAAATCAAATCTGAAGAAGATATCAACCTCACCATATCAGATCCTAATATCATGTTATTCATAAATACAAACGACGCTGTAACTCTCTATCAAGACTCAGTGTTTCATTTTTTTCCAACGGTTACAAATGATATATCAACTGCTGAAGCAGAAATCACCATTATGGAAACAGAAGATTCAGTTATGGATCCCACCGCATTACTCAATGAGTTACAGTATTTAATTTCAGATATTGATGATACTTTGCTAACTGATGTCCTACCTTCTGATCAGGAATTTGATTCAATTATTACGTTAATATCTCAAGTACTTAATTGCGGGATTGTTGTACTTAACTCATCTCAACCTATACTAATTGAGGAAGTCCAAATTCCTCCACCGGCTATTATCGCCGGGCGAGGATCTGAGTATACCATTACATTGAAGCAACAGTTATCTTCACCCATCCAAATCTCAGGAAGATCTTCTCTTATTTTTCTTGATGATCATATATACATATCTAATCATGCTGTTGAAGATAAAGGACTTTCACTTCCATTTTGGAGTATACTTCTTTGGTCTATAGCAGCAGTATGCATCCTTTGCTATTTTTTTCTCAAAAAACAACGTTGCTGTATTTTGGAAAATACTGATGAACCCCAACTTGTACAGAAAAGATGGTTCCGTTTTCTTCTTTTTATTGGATTATTTCTGATCTTTTTTGTTTTAATTGATTGGGAGTTTTCTTTCCGATTTGGAATTAGCTTTTTTACGTTACTCTCTTTACAGATGGAAATAGTATTTATCATCATTTTCCTTTTAGCACAACTTCTCATCATTCTGCTACTACTTATGTTGTACGCAGTTCCAGGCCTTATCATTCATAATGTGATTTGTAAAACAACACTGAATAATAAGTATCAATTTTTTACAAAAATAATTGTTATCATACCATTGTTCTGGTTTGGAACTCAGATCTATTTTCTTGTATTATTCAACGTTTTCTTATCATTTCTCCTGTTATCTTCATTAGTAGGTCTTTGGTGATAGGTAATGACCTCGTTAACCATTCAGCCTGTTTCGCAGACACCTGCATTGTATATCAAAGAAAAAAATATGCTTATTTTAGCAGATTTACATATTGGCATTGAAAACGACCTTCATAAACATGGCCTTCATGTTTCTTCACAACTACCCCGAATGTGGTTTATGATATCTCAACTCTGTACAACATATCAACCAGAAGAAATCGTGTTACTTGGAGATATCAAACATTCCATTCCGCAGACTCCATTTCATGAAAAAAAACAATTACGCTCGTTCTTTCAACAATTAGTCGAATTAGCAACGATTCATATCATACCAGGAAATCATGATGGAAATATAGATTGGTATCTCCCTGGGGGAATCATTCTTCACGATTCCAGCGGTGCCGTTTTTGATTCTTTAGGATGTATTCATGGTCACTGTTGGCCAAATGAATCAGTCATGAATACAACATATCTTTTAATGGGCCATACACACCCTACGATCATGTTACAAGATCGATTGAAATACGAAACGTATGAGACGTGCTGGGTACGAACAAGACTTGATGAAATAAAAACAAAGGAGAAATATGACTCGTTTAATCAAGATCTAGAAATCATCATCCTACCGGCATTTAACCCTTTATGTGGTGGACTAGCGGTAAATAAACAAGGAATAATGGGCCCATTTCGCTCCATTATAAATAATGATAAAAGTGAAATTTTTTTACTTGATGGAAGCTACCTGGGTAAAGCTAATTTATTTTAAATCGAATCAAAACTAATTTTTTTTCTTGATTCATTTAGACATCGATATCTAATCTCTATTATCTTTGATATTGGACATAAATAAAATCGGTTATTCTTCCAAAGATGAATTTGATTTTTTTGATGATGAAGTATGATTAGAAGATTCATTTTCAAATCTACGATAAATCGTTTCCAGCCAAGAAGGAAGCCCTTCCACCTTTTTAATCATAGCATATTTGCTGAGCCGTTGTCGAAACATAACATCATATTTTACCCGTCCTTTCAATAACTCCTTCAGACGCCTGCACAGTGATCCTCCACGCCGATCCCAGTCTGAAAGAAGGATTACTTCGTTGTATCGTTCACTTATCCAATCGGAAAAATCTGAAAGTGACATCCCTTTATTAATTGTAATAATTTCTCCTGTTAAACCTAGTTTTCGTAAAGCACGCTGATCTTTTTTCCCTTCAACGATTACAGGAGTAGAAATGTTTTCCTCTACCAGTTCATCTAAAGCTAACTCAACTTCCTCAACACAGCGTTCAAGGTCCATGATGTGACATCCATTTGCGTGCGCAACTAAACTAAATGACTACCACCTTAAAAGAATTAACCTTAATCATCCTAGCATTAACACTCAACACTCGTAATGAAAAAAAACATAAAAAAGAAAAGAGGGATTATAAGGGACTCCTGCTAAAAAACCCCCGTATAATCATTTACCTTTCAGCGATATCGATCGATTGTTATAATGAATCCAGTGCTTTATTAAATGTAACACTTGGACGCATCGCTTTTGCTGCACGTTCATCGTCTGGCTTATAATATCCTTTAAGATCGACAGGTTGCCCTTGTACTTCCAGGAGTTCCTCATTGATCTTTGATTCATTTTCCTCTAGTTTTTTTGCAAGAGCTGTGAACTGATCTTTTAAGGACGCATCCTTTGTTTGTGATGCCAATGCTTGAGCCCAGTACATCGTTAGATAAAAATGGCTACCACGGTTATCATGTTCGTTTACCACCCTAGATGGCGATTTGTTATTCTCTAAATATTTTTCTATTGCTTGATCAAGTGTTTCTGCTAGGATAAGTGCTTTTTTATTATTTGTCCGTTTACCTAGATGTGTCAATGACGGGGCAAGAGCTAAGAATTCTCCAAGTGAATCCCAACGTAAATGATTTTCCTCATTGAACTGCTGAACATGTTTTGGAGCAGACCCGCCAGCACCTGTTTCAAATAATCCACCACCGTTCATCAATGGAACAATCGAAAGCATTTTTGCACTTGTTCCAACTTCCAAAATAGGGAAAAGATCGGTAAGATAATCACGGAGTACGTTACCAGTTACAGCAATTGTGTTTTTTCCTTTTTTTATCTGTTCACAGGAAAACGTTGTTGCTTTTATTGGAGACATAATGTTTATTTCCAACCCAGTTGTATCATGATCCTTAAGGTATCTATGAACCTTTTTGATGAGTTCTGCGTCATGAGATCGATTTTCATCTAACCAAAAAACAGTTGGAAAACCAGTGGTTTTTGCTCTGTTAACTGCAAGTTTCACCCAATCTTGAACCGCAGGATCCTTTACCTGACACATCCTGAAGATATCCCCATCTTCAACTAAACGTTCAAGGAGGGTTTCTCCTGATTCGGAAACGACCCGAACTTTCCCTTCTCCTTTGATTTCAAAGGTTTTATCATGGGATCCATATTCCTCTGCTTTTTGCGCCATCAAACCAACATTTTGCACTGTTCCCATGGAGGATGGATCAAATGAACCATGTTCTTTACAAAATTCAATGACCTTTTGATACACACCAGCATAACTACTGTCAGGAATCACAAACTTTGTATCATCTGGTTTACCATCTGGCCCCCACATTCGACCAGAATTTCGAATAGCAGCAGGCATTGACGCATCAATAATAATGTCACTGGGTACATGTAGATTTGTAATTCCTTTATCGGAATTCACCATCGCTAATCTTGGCCTTTTTTTATAACAAGCATCAATATCGGAAGTAATCTCTTTTTGTTTTTCTGCGGGTAACTCCTTGATCCTATCATAAAGATCTCCAAGACCATTATTTGGACTGATACCAAGATCCTTAAACGTTTCAGCATGTTTTTCAAATACTTCTTTGAAATATACTGAAACCACATGACCGAAAATGATTGGGTCCGATACTTTCATCATCGTTGCTTTTAAATGAACGGAGAATAAAATATCTTTTTCCTTTGCGTCTTCTACTTGTTTTTCCAGAAACGATCGTAAAGCACGTTTGTTCATCACTGACGCATCGATGATTTCTTCAGGGATTAATGGAAGTTTATTTTTGAGAACCGTTTTCCTTCCAGAAGTTTCAACAAACTCAATAATTGCGTTTCCTGCTGTTTGCGTTGTTATCGTTGTTGAGATTTCATTGGATCTTAGATCTTGTGTTTTCATATGGGCAACATGAGATTCTGATTCCTTTTTCCATTCGCCCATAGGATGTGGATGTTTTTTAGCATAGTTTTTCACAGGTTTTGGTACCCGCCGATCAGAGTTCCCCATTCTTAAAACGGGATTAACCGCACTTCCTTTTACGACATTGAAACGATCCTTGATTTCTTTTTCTTTTTCGTTTTTTGGCTCTTCAGGATAAGAAGGAATATCATATCCTTTCTTTTGCAATTCTTTAATGGTTGCGTTCAATTGAGGTACCGAAGCACTGATACAAGGAAGTTTAATGATGTTAGCTTCTGGTTTTTTTACCAGTTTTCCAAGTTCTTCCAGATCGTTAGGTTTCTTTTGTTCATCGGTAAGATTATCCGGAAAATTAGCAATTATCCTTCCAGCTAGGGAAATATCTCGAGTTTCAACGTTTACTCCCGCTGCACCAGTGAATTTCTTCACAATGGGGAGAAAAGAATAGGTGGCAAGAGCTGGTGCCTCATCTACTTTCGTATAAATGATTTTTTCTTTCGATTCGCTCATAATAAATCCTCCATGATCACTTTATTTTCTCAGGTTTTTCTGGGACATCATACAAGATATCATCCCACGGATGTCGATACAATGGTGTCTTTAATCGTTTTTGATCAAAGAAATGACCCATAAAACCCATCGTTCGGCCAATGATGAAAAATGCATTGAAAAAGCCCATATCAATCATTTCCTTGATTTCCTCATCACTATATTTCAAGTTTTTCAACATATCAACGAACAACACGCCAATGGTTCCATCTACATTCAAGATCAAGGTGTTCTTTTTCATCGTGGTCACATCTTGAACGGCCAATGCATAATCAAGCAATGGATGTTTTGGAAAATGTTTTTTGGCAAAATTGATCATGATTTCTACCCGTTCATCAGGATTATCTATACTATGAATCCGATGGCCAATTCCTTGGATCCGAATGTTTTTCTTTTTCATGGTGTCAACGAAATCACGAGGATCGTAGTCATTTTCAAGTCCATAGGAAAAATGTTGAGCAGCACCATTCACTGCACCACCAAATCGGGGACCAATAGTTACCATGCCGCTAATGATAGATTCAATCAAGTTTTTACCTGCTCGAGCAGTCACTATGGTATTATGTGCCCCGGAAACAGCGGGTCCATGATCAGCAACAATCTGAATGACCAGTTCGATGAACTCACAAGCATATTTTGGCAGATCCTTTTTAAACCAAAGAAGTCCAAGGACACCACCGATACCATATCCTTTTTTAATGACTTCATCTATGGGTATACCACAGTAGTTATGGATTTCACCGGTCTCATCACAAATGGTAGAAATGAAATTCGTTGATTTTCGTACCAGTCCTTCTTTAACTGCTTGATTATAATCCATAGGGATATGCGGTGGAATTGGTTCATCGATTTCTTTGATTTTTCCTTCTTTTTTGAGTTTATCAAAGGTTTCCTTAATTTTTTCACCATAATCATCAAACGATTCAGGAACAACAGCACCAGCCTCGCGAAGTGCTTGATTCTTTGCAGGAGCGGTATCTGCTTTTGAATCAGCTTTTGCACCAGCATGACCAAATTGCACTCCACCAGGTAACATTTCTGCACACGTTCCCGTGACCCACATCACAAGTGGCTTGGTAATTCGACCATCTTTTAATGCTTCAACAATTTCATATTCATCTTTTCCGCCAACTTCACCAAGACAGACCATCATCTTGATATTTGGGTTCTCCTCATATCGAAGTAAATGATCGATCAACGTGGATGCTGGATAGACATCTCCTCCAACAGCATATCCTTCATAGATTCCATCAGAGTTTCTCGAAACAATATTGTATCCCTCATTTGATAATCCACCGGAGACGGAAACAAAACCAACTGACCCTGGACGATACAGTTTTGTATCTCTGATGTTTTCAACGGTTCCTGCGGCATTTCCAATCTTAAATGCTCCAGGTTTGATACCGCCAACGGTTGCAGGACCAATCACCCATTTCTTTTTTTCTTTTGCAATCTTTGCGATTTTTCGCACATCTCGTTGTGGAACTCCTTCAGCGATCATAATTACTGTTCGAATGGTCTTAGTTTCAAGTGCTTCCATTGTGCTTTCCGCACAGGATCGTTCTGAAGCAAAATTTACCATCACATCTGCTTTAGGGTGGGCCTTTACTGCATCTTTGATACTTTTATATCGCGGAATACGGATTTCTTTTGTACCCCAAAAGAGAGTGTAATATCCATCCCCGGTTGGTGTGATGAATCCAGCTACACTAGGTTCATCTCGTTGTGATAAATAATCAAAATCCAGCATTCGTTGAGCTGCTTTTTGTTGTGTTCCATAAATAAATGATTTTGTTTTCCTATCAAAAAGTTCATACTCTTCCATGACTTATGCCTCCTTTCCAGTAAGAGCCATTGAGACAATACGTGTCATATGTGTCTCAGGACCATAGACCTCAATGGGCAAGCCAATTCTTTTCCCTAATTTTCTCATAAGTTCAAGGCCTTCTTTGTAGTTTGGTCCACCACGTCTGACATAGATTTTTACATTTGTTTTTTTGAGTTTCTCTGCATATTCATCGATTGCTTGAATGATTCCTGTAAATGTTTTGGCCACATCGGTGAAATTAGCAATTCCACCTCCAATGATTAAAAACTTTGGTCGGCCTTTTTTGTCTTTCTGTGTGGTCATGAGATCAAGAATGGTTTTGGTATATTCATATGTCAGCTCAGTTGTTGGATTCCCGCTGTATTCTCCGTAATTGGCAAGTTCATCGGTGAATCCAAGATCAGCAACAGTATCGGCATAAATGACACTTGCTCCTCCACCAGCAACTAAATTCCAGATTCGTCCTTCAGGGTTAAGTACGGTTAGTTTTAACGATGCACCAGTTCGTTCATCTAGTTCATCGATGCGTTCTTCCACTTTTGTTTTGTTCAATCCAAAAGGACTTGGGAATTTGAGTTTACCCCATTTTTCCGCGCATTGATATGAAGCGTAATCGTCAACTTTAGCAACGCAATCAAGCGGAACGATCCTATCGTCAACAAAAGTGAATGGATTTAACTCCAGATATACAAAATGATAATCCACAAGCATTTTGTATAATGCTTTGATGAAAGAGGCTACTTTTTGTTTTTTATTTCCTAGTTCCTTAGGTAGGAATCCTTCGACATCCATATCATCAATATCTTCTAAGATTGGAATATCCAGTTCAACAACACTATCCCAAACTGATTCTATATCAACACCACCTTTGGTTGAAAAATGAATGGTATCATTATCTCGATGTGTCGTAATTGCGATATAATATTCATCATCATGAGACACGAATTGTTCAACCAGAAAATGTGTAAGCACTCCAGTTGTTTTACCGGTGGTTTGGGTAATGGTGATTTTTTTATTCATTCGCTCTTTGATCCATTTTTGTACTTCTGCCCAATTTTTGTTTACAAATAACAGGTTGTTTTTTCCTCGTTTACCAAATAACTGATCTGGTTTTGCTACGAGTTTTTCTTTTTTCAACCATGGATTTTCTTTTTCTAGTTTTTTATAATCTGTATCTGGGCCGATGAGCACTTGATGTGGCTCAAAGGAAAAGGATCCTTTGGAAAATTCAGAGAGTCCTTTTGCCATGATTCGTTTAGCATCATATTCTCTTATGCCTTTTTGTGCCATTTTTCACACTCCATTTATTTTCTCATTTTTTTATCCTTGTTGTTTTTTCATGTAGGCAAGTGTTCCGCCTGCAAGTAACAGTTTTTTTTGCCGATCAGAAAGGTTGTATGTGGTCTCATATTCACTACCTTTAGTCTTGTTTTTGACCATGACTGGTTTTTTTTCCTTGATTGCTGTTTTCAAACCAGTGATTTCAATCTTGTCACCTTGTTCGATATCATCATAATCGTCTTCATTTTTGAATTTCAATGGGACAATACCAAAATTAAGTAAGTTTGCTTCATGGATTCGTTCCATTGATTTGGCAATGACTGCTTTTACACCCATAAACATTGGGCAAAGTGCAGCATGTTCTCTTGATGATCCTTGACCGTAGCTCCACCCCCCTATGATGATGTTATCCTTTCCATTGTCTCTAATTTTTTCTGCTCGATCATGAAAAGAGGGATCAACAACTTCGAATAAAAATTCTGAATATTTTGGAACATTTGATCGATATTTCATTTTACTCCCTGCGGGAATGATATGATCAGTGGTGGTTTTGTCTTCTACTTTGATAGTAACTTCTCCATCGATATTGTCTTTTAACGGATTGCTTGATGGCGGGTTACTGATGTTTGGTCCACGGTAGATTTCAACGGATTGATCTGCATCTTTCGGGAAGATGAACATACTGTCATCTAAATCAAATTTTTCAGGCATGGTAACGCCAGGATAGGTTATGCCCATTTTCTCAAGATTTTGAGGTAGGGTAAATTCTCCGGTGAGAACTGCTGCAGCTGCAGTTTCAGGGCTGACTAAGTATGCTTGTGCGCTTTTAGTTCCAGATCTTCCCAGAAAATTTCGGTTACTTGTTCTAAGTGTAACTGCATCTGTTTTGGGTGCTTGGCTGTTTCCAATACAGAAACCACAAGCGCTTTCCGCAATTCGAGCACCAGCATTGATAAGTGAAGTTAAACCTCCTTCAACGCTGATATTTTGCAAAACTTGTCTTGATCCTGGAGCAACGACAAAACTTACATCAGGATGAGCGGTTTTTCCATCTACGATTTTTGCAACCGTCATCAGGTCTCGGTAAGATGAGTTGGTACAACTACCCACAGCGACTTGATCAACCTTCATCCCGGATAGGTTTTCAACGGTATCAATATTACCTGGGCTGTGTGGTGTTGCAGCGAGTGGTTTGATAGCTCCTAGGTCTATTTCGACTACTTGGTCATATTCTGCATCCTCGTCGGCTTTGAGTTCTATCCATTGATCTTCTCTTCCTTGTGATTTCAGGAATGTTTTTGTTATTTCATCACTTGGGAAAACAGAGGTGGTAACGCCACATTCTGCGCCCATATTGGTAATGGTTGCTCTATCTGGTACGGATAATGTTTTAACGCCGGGTCCACAATATTCGAATACACAACCAACATTACCTTTAGTGGTGAATTTTTCAAGCATGGTTAATACAACGTCTTTTGCACTAATCCATGGTTTGAGTTTCCCTGTAAGATGTACTTTGATGACTTTTGGATATGTTAAATAAAAAGCACCTCCTGCCATGGCAACGGCAACGTCAAGACCTCCGGCGCCTATGGCAATCATGCCGATTCCCCCGCCTGTTGGTGTATGTGAATCAGATCCTAAAAGTGTTTTTCCAGGTCTTCCGAATCTTTCTAGGTGGACTTGATGGCAGATTCCATTTCCGGCTCTTGAATAGATGATACCATATTTTGCTGCTACGGTTTGTAGATATTTATGATCATCTGCATTTTCAAAGCCTTGTTGGATGGTATTGTGATCTACGTAGCTTACGGAGAGTTCTGTTTTTACCTTAGATACTTTCATCGCTTCAAATTGAAGATATGCCATGGTTCCGGTTGCATCTTGTGTAAGGGTTTGATCGATTTTTATTCCTACTTCTTCCCCTTGTTTTGGGGTTCCATCGATTATATGTTTATCAATTATTTTTTTGGTTAGTGATTTTCCCATATGTCTTGCCTCTCATTTTTTTGGGATTTTTTTCGGAGAAATACATAATACTTTAATAAATGTTTTGATTATTGATTCGTCAATTAGCTAAAAATGATATGTTATAATTGGTATTATGATAATAATAATTATTTTTTCTCCCCTTTTTACAATTTTGATATTTTGATGAGGGTAAAATGAGAAAAATATATTAAAGTTGTTTGCATTTCGGCCCGTTGTGAAATCGATTCCATTAACGACAAATGAAAAACGCGTACTTTATGGATTGATACGATATCCACACTTAAATGATAGTGAACTTTCCAAAAAGATCGGTGTTAAACTTTCCACATTAACCTCTATAAAAAGACGATTGTATGATCAAGAAGTTTTCCGTCAGCTATTGGTTCCTTTGTTGAATAGATTGGGAAGTGAATTACTTGCGGTCATCTATACTCAGTTCAATCCGGTCATACCATTGAATGAACGTGTTTCGATAACAAAGGAAACGATTGAAGTATTTGATGAAATCTTTTTTTCTGTTGGTGAGCAAGAAAAAGGTTTTTCAATAAGTTTAGCAAAGAATTATACAAGTATTGGCCGCATTGATGACATTCGAACTGAAACGTTTGGACGGCTTGGTTTGCTTGAAAAGGAATACCCTAGCGAGGTCATCTTTCCCTTTGAAACTAGTGAGATCCTTCGATTCTTTGATTTTAGTCGTGTGATTGGATCTACATATGGGATAACTGAATTTGATGAGCCCGATTCAGATTCTTCATTCTTTAGGAAGGATGCATTTTATTCTCTTTCCTCTAAAGAAAAGAAAGTATATTCAGCATTAGTCCAATTTCCAATGGCGACAACACATCAGATCGGGGAAAAAGTAGGGTTATCCAGACATACAGTTTCCAGGATGAAAAAGAAGTTTTTTGATTTACAGTTACTTAAACAGCTTACAATTCCAGATCTTCGACAACTCGGATTTGAGATTCTTTCGTTTTATCATTATCAGTTTAATCCAAGTAAATCACCTAATTTGAATGATATTTCGAATTTGGATGATTCATCTACGATCTTTTTAGCTCGACGTAAGTATGAGATTGTGATGATTTCAGCTTATCGAACGTATCAGGATTACAAAGAGGATAAAATGAGAAAGATTCGTTTTTTGAAGGAAAATGACTTCATTTCATATACTCCTTTAGTCCGAAAATATATGTTTGAACGGATGGTATTTTTAAAAAATTTTGTTTTTCAACCAATTTCAAATAAAATAATAGAATAATTTTCAATTTTAAAATATATATTTTGTTAAAAATTCAATATTTATAAATTTATCAATTTTTTAGAAAATCCATACTAAAATTGAATAAAAGTTAAAAAAAACATTAAAATACCTTCCAAAATCACAAATAGATTGGAAGTTTAATATGAAAAAATACTTATACTGTAATGATATTTCGCCCCTCCCAAATAGTGGATTAAAAGTCTCTGACTTAACCCTATAAATGGAAGAAAAATGGGGGAATAAATGATTACATCATCTTCCAATCAGCGGTGATGGATCACATACATTTAGACAAACCTGTGAAAAAACCTAGGAGGTAAAAAAAACAATGGCGGAAGAAGACATAACAGTCTTAATGGATGAAAAACGAATATTTAAACCATCCAAAGAATTTGTTGAAAAAACAAACGTAAAGCAGTGGATGAAAGAACACAACATTAGCAATCTAGACGAGTTATACAAAAAAGCAGAAGACTACAAATGGTTCTGGGAAGAAATGAGCAAAGAAATGATTGAATTCTATGAACCATATGATAAAGTCCTGGAATGGAAAGAACCCTTCGCGAAATGGTTTGTTGGTGGAAAATATAACATCGTCCATGATGCACTTGACAAACATGCAAAAGGGAAAAACAAAGATAAAGTCGCTTATTACTTTGAAGGAGAACCCGGAGATACCAAAGAACTCACTTATCATGATTTATATGTTGAAGTCAACAAACTTGCAAATGCAATGAAAAAGCTTGGCATCCAAAAAGGGGACCGTGTCGGTATTTACATGCCAATGATTGCAGAACTTCCCATAGCGATGCTTGCAACAGCAAAACTGGGAGCAATTCACTCAGTTGTATTTTCTGGATTCAGTTCCCAAGCATTCAGAGATCGTGTTAATGATTGTGAAGCAAAACTAGTCATTACCTGTGATAGTTTTTACCGACGTGGCAAAAAAGTCCCATTAAAAGTACAGACAGATGAGGCCATTAGCGAGGCACCAACCGTAGAACATTCAATTGTATACAAACGAACTGGTGATGATGTTGATTGGACCGACGGTAGAGATCTCTGGTGGCATGAAATCACCAAAGATGAATCTGATGAATGTGAAACTGTTCATACTGATGCAAACGATCCATTATTCTTTTTGTATACCTCTGGAACAACGGGGAAACCAAAAGGAATCATTCATGCACATGCAGGATATGCTCTCGGCACGGCATCAACACTGAAATGGGTCTTTGACATAAAAGAAGATGATGTATACTGGTGCGCAGCAGACATCGGTTGGATTACTGGACATTCATATATTGTCTATGCACCATTAATTCTTGGAGCATCATCTATAATTTATGAAGGAGCTCCAAATCATCCAGGTCCAGATCGATGGTGGGAAATTATTGAAAAATACAATGTTACATTATTATATACTTCACCAACCAGTGTTCGATTATTCATGAAATTTGGTGAGGAATGGCCAGAAAAACATAATCTTAGTTCCCTTCGCTTACTTGGGTCTGTTGGTGAACCAATTAATCCAGAAGCATGGATGTGGTATTACAAACATATTGGTGGAGAAAAATGCCAGATCATGGATACATGGTGGCAAACAGAAACCGGTCACTTTGCAATAACTCCTCTTCCGATCACTCCATTAAAACCAGGAACGGCAACAAAGCCATTCCCTGGCGTCTCTGCTGATGTATATAATGAAAAAGGAGAACCAATAACCAATGCAGGTGGAAACCTTGTACTTACGCATCCATGGCCAGGTATGCTTCGAGGAATATATAAGAATCCCGAACGATACAAAAATACGTACTGGAGTAAATTCGATGGTATTTATCTGGCGGGAGATGTTACTCGTAAAGATTCTGATGGTTATTTCTGGATCCAGGGACGATCTGATGATGTCCTCAACGTTTCAGGTCATCGTATTGGAAATAGTGAGGTTGAATCAGCTCTTGTCAGTCATGATAAGGTTGCTGAATCTGCCGTTGTTGGAAAACCACATGAGCTTAAGGGTGAATCAATCACTGCTTATGTTGTATTGAAATCCCATGTGGATCCATCTGATGATTTGAAAAAGGAACTTCGAGAACATGTTGGAAATGAAGTGGGTAAAATTGCCCGACCAGATGAAATATGGTTTGTTACTGATGTGCCAAAAACTCGAAGTGGAAAGATCATGCGTCGGGTTATCCGATCTAAAGCACTTG
>CAYOTP010000018.1:0-29197 GCA_964406955.1 uncultured Thermoplasmatales archaeon
AACGACCTCATGGACTTTGCCTTCGTTACTTGTAATAAAATAAACCGTTTTCATCGATATCTGCCTCGTTTTACAATATCATCAATTTTTTCTTTCACCTTTTTAGCATCACTTTTGTAAGTGTCAGAATATCCTTTGAACACATCAGAAAATGATGTTGTATATGACGAATGTGTTGATTCCAATGCCTCCATCAATAAATGTAAATCTACTCCTTGTGCTTCTACATCAGAAGTGAGTTCACTTAATCCAAAATCAATAAAGTACACTTTATCATCAGAAACTAACATATTTGATGTGGTCAGATCCCCATGGATTATTTCAGCATTATGTAATAAGGCAATCTGAAATCCAATAAGATAGCAGAGATTTTTTCTTTTTTCTATAGTCATGTTGTCAAAGATATTTTTTACTCTATCTCCTTTGATATATTCAAAAGTTATACATCCAGATTTCATATCCACATCGTAAATGATTGGAACTGAAACACCAATTGTTCTAGCTAAAGCCATGATTTTTGCTTCATCTCTAGTTCGACTTCTAATTAATACCGTATCGATTTCTTTAATTCGATATCGTTTATGCATTCGTTTTTTTTTCACCACACTAAACCCATGATACGTAGATCGAAGAATTTTTGCTTCAGCACCTTGATAAATCATCTGCTCATCCGTCACGCCATGTCACCTCAACCATATCAGTTCGAAAACGTTGATTGATAATTGTTTCATCGATAGTCATTTCCACACCGCTTTTCGCCATTAAGAAACCAAGCCATCCAATCATAGCTCCATTATCTATACATAAATTTTTTCTAGGGACATAACAAGATCCTTGACGGTCCAATGCCATAGTTTGAACCATATCTCGTAATCGTTGATTTGCTGCAACACCACCTCCTAGAAGCACTTGATCTTTTTCAGTATGTGCCATCGCTCGTTCTGTGATCTCAGTTAACGCTGCAAACGTTGTTTCTTGTACGGAATAACAAATATCTTCTATTGGTTTTCTCTGCTTTACGTATTGTTTAGCTCGAGTTAACAATCCCGAAAATGAGATGTCCATTCCTTTTACACTATATGGTAACGGTAAATAGGTTGATCCTTTCAGAGCGAGTTTTTCAATGCTTGGTCCGCTTGGGAATGAAAGATTAATGATCCGGCCAAATTTATCCAAACAATTTCCAATTCCAATATCAAGTGTTTCTCCGAAAACACGATATTTTCCTTCTGAAAACGCTATGACTTGTGTATTTGCTCCAGATGTATATAATAAGACCGGGTCAGTACATTCAGGAATTGTTCCTCTGCCTATCTCAAGATGTGCAACACAATGATTCACACCGAGGATTGGTTTTTGTATACGCAGTGATAATGCTCGAGCAGCAGTTGCAGCGGTTCGTAGACATGGCCCTAATCCAGGGCCTAAAGAAAATGAAACTAAATCAATATCCTTTAATGAACAATCTGCTTTGAATAATGATTCTTTCATAAGATCTGCGATATGTACTGCATGGTGATTCGCTGCTTCACGTGGATGAATCCCTCCAGTATCCGGATGATATGTCTTAATAATATTTGATAATACGTTACAATGATTATTTTTATCCTCAACTATACCAATGCCAATCGTATGGGCTGTTCCTTCAATACCAAGTGTTATCATATGAAAACAAAAGAAGTAAACATGAATCCATTTAAAAGAAATACGTATAATCAAGTTAATCATAATATTTCAACGAGTTCATCTTCAATAGATTTCTTGAAAAATGATTTATGATTCAAAATTAAATTGGGAATAGAAAAAATCAAAATAGCGGTGGAGCAAAAAAAACATTGCATCTTCGCTAATGATTGATAATGTTTTTGCCATATGAATCCCAGATTTTCCAATAAAATCCCATAAAAAAAACCGTTTCATCACTAATGATGAATACTTCTCTAAACGACCAGTTGCGATACACTTTGCAGCAATTTCCCCACTAATCAATGATCGTCGGATACCTTCACCAAGATATGGAAATGTTCCAACTCCAGCATCACCAACAAACAATATGTTTTTTGTTTGAAGTGGCCTCTGCAACCCCAATGGAATTAAACCGCCAGCATAATAGACGGGGTTTCCAACAATATTTCTTTTTTGTTTAAAAGAATCAAGAAGCATTCTTAAGGATATGTTATAATTTCCAAGTATGCCAACACCAACATTAACTTGTTTTTCTTTCGGATTTCTTGGAAATATCCAGTAATATCCTACCTTTCCAAAATAATAAATTTTAATGCGATGTTCATCAAACACGTTGCAATCGTTAAGTGTTTCCTGATATGTCAATCCTTTCAAGCCTTGATCGAGATGTAATGATTTTTTAATGATACTTGGACAACCTGAAGCGTCAACGATTATATCGCCAGATAATTCAGTTATCTTTGAAATCCTCCTATTAGTTTGAATCGCTACATTGTATTCTTTTGCTTGCTTGGCTAACTGAGCAGTGAATGCAGGTTTATTTAACATAAACGCGGGTGTTTTTATTTTTGAATGACTCTGGACATATGTTTTTTTACCGATAATCATTTCAGATTCGTAAATATCGTTAAATAAACTTTTTCCTTTTGGAATCCATTTGTTCTCCTTCTCCGAATAAAACGCTTCTCCGCATCGTCTCCCATCATGATTAAAACCAATTCTATCATGTCGGTCATACATGGTAACAGAAATTGAATCGTCCAATTCTTTTATCGAAATGGCTGTACTTAATCCTGCAAGTCCACATCCAATAATATCAACATGCATATAATTAAGAAAACAGAAGACCGATTAAAAAAGTTATCTGCTAAAATAATAGTAAAAATAAATGAAAATAATTGTAACTTATGGTGTAATACCAATAGTTACAGTAACTTCATTAATATTCCATTTTTTTACCTGTTTTCCATCAACTGATTCAGTCAAGACAAATGGATCTGATCTAGTTTCATGGGAGATATATTCCTTCCATTCCTCAATTGCTTTTTCATACTCTTTAGATACAAACACCTGAGTTTGAATATGTTGTTCTACATCAAGATCAAGTTCCTTTCGCATGGATTGAATACGACGGACGAGCTCACGGGCAAAACCTTCAGCCTTTAGTTCAGGGGTAAGTTCAGTATCAAGTAATAGAATAGCATCACCTGCTTGAGTTCGGGCAATGTGTTCTTTTTCTTCCTCCTCCACTAGGAAATCATCCTTTGAACAAACAATGATCTCATCCTGTATATTAACTGAAATCGAATTTTGATGTTGTAATGTTTGATAAAGTTCAATGGGATCTAATTTTGAGATGCTTTCGTTGAATGACCCCATTTTTTCCTTTAAGCGGGGGCCTAGTTTTGCATAATTTGGTTTTACCTTCCGATTGATATATTTGTCCGTTTTTCTTTCAAACGTTATCTTTTTCACGTTTATCTCTTCGACAAGTAAATCTAACAAATCCTTAATTCTTGCTTCGACGTGTTCATCGCAGACAAGCATCGCTTCAGGTAATGGATATCTAACATTGATCCCTATCTTAGATCTGAGTGCTCTGCCGACTTCAACAAGGGCTTTAATCTGTTTCATTCCATCTTCCAATTCATCAGATATCTTGCTTTCATCTACAATCGGATAATCACAGAGATGAACGCTTTCAGGTGATGATTGCATTTTAAGATTCTGAAAAATCTCTTCAGCGATGAACGGAGTGAATGGTGCAAGTAATGTAGACAATCCAAAAAATATTTCATAGATTGTAGTATACGCTGCAAGCTTATCATCAGTTTTCTTTTCTTCCCATAACCGTTTCCGACTGCGACGTAGATACCAATTACTAAGATCATCTAAGACAAATTGTTCAACGGTCCGAGCAGCTTTATGAGTGTTAAATGACTTCATCATGCTCCGAACTGTTTTTACCATTTTGTTATATCTGCTAATGATCCATTTATCCAACGGAGATAACTGTTGATACAATTTCTTTTCTTCAGCATAATTGAATGAATCTAATGATGCATAGGTTGTAAAAAAGTTATATGAATTCCAAAGTGTGAGAATGAACTTAGCAAACGTTTCTTTTACTGCCCCCTCATAAAAACGAGTTGAATTCCAAGGTGCGTTAGATGAAATTAGATACCATCGAAGGGCATCAGCACCTTCACGGTCAAGGATGATATCTGGATTGACATAATTTCGTTTGCTTTTACTCATTTTTTGATTATTTTTATCCAAAACAAGACCAAGGGTAAGTACATTCTTATATGGTGGTTTATTAAAAACGATGGTAGAAATAGCCAGAAGTGAATAAAACCATCCCCGAGTCTGATCAAGTGCCTCACTAATAAAATCAACAGGAAAATTATTTAGAAATTCTTCCTTGTTTTCAAAAGGATAATGCCATTGCGCAAAAAAAGCCGATCCACTGTCATACCAACAATCAATAACTTCAGGTTCACGATACATCAAACCATTGCATGTTGGACACCTTAGCATTAATTCATCTACATAGGGTTTATGAAGATCATAATCATCGGTAAAATTATCGCTCAGTTCTCGTAACTTTTCAACACTTCCAATGCATATCTGATGTCGGCATTCTTTGTTTTCACAAGTCCAAATGGGAAGAGGTGTACCCCAAAATCTATTTCGAGAAAGAGCCCAATCCTTCACATCATTGATAAATGATCCAAATCGACCTTGTTGTAAATGATCCGGATGCCATTGAATCTGATTGTTATTATTTGTAAGATCCCTCTGCACTTGACTCATACCGATAAACCATGATTCCATAGCATAATACAATAATGGCGAATCACACCGCCAACAATAAGGATATTCATGCTCATAATCCTGCACGCCTTCAAGCAATCCCTGTTCATCCAGATATTTAATGATACTTGGATCAGCGTCTTTCACAAACTGACCAGACCACAAGGCCACTTCATCTTTAAAGGTTCCATCAAGATGAACGAGCTGAACTACGGGAAGATCATATTTTTTTCCAACATTATAATCATCTTCACCGAAAGCTGGTGCAATATGAACAACGCCTGTTCCATCTTCCATAGTAACAAAATCAGCACAGATCACATACCACGCTTTCCGATCGGTTTTTGCATAGGGAAACAATGGTTTATATTCCATATGTTCCAATTCTTTTCCCTTGAATCCATCAATGATCTCATAGTCCTCACCTTTTAACAACGTTGAAACTCGTTCTTCAGCTAAAATGAGTTCTTGACCCCTATACCGGATTTTAACGTAGAGTTCATCAGGATGAATTGCTAAAGCAACATTTGAAAGAAGTGTCCATGGTGTCGTTGTCCAAGCTAAGAAATATGACGAATCATCCTTTAATTTAAATTTGACAAAAATAGATTGATCCGTCACCGTTTTATATCCTTGCGCAACCTCATGGGCTGAAAGTGCAGTACCACAGCGAGGGCAATAAGGAACAACTTTATGACCTTTGTATAATAATTTTTTTTCCCAAGCTTGTTGTAAGGACCACCAAACAGATTCGATATATTCATTTTTCAGTGTAACATAAGGATTATCCATATCTAACCAAAAACCGATCCGTTCAGTAAGATCAACCCAAACTTTTTCATAGGTAAAAACGCTTTTTTTACATTCGTCATTGAATTTTTTTAAACCAAAGGTTTCCACATCATGTTTGTCCTTTAATCTTAATTTCTTTTCAACTTCAATTTCAACAGGTAGTCCATGAGTATCCCATCCAGCTTTCCTTAAGATATAATGACCATTCATTGATTGATAGCGTAACACAAGATCCTTGATGACTCGAGTTAGAATATGACCTGGGTGTGGAAGACCATTAGCAGTTGGTGGACCTTCAAGAAAAACATAAGGAGGATCATTTTTCCTCTGAGCGATAGATTTATTGAAAATATCATGTTTTTTCCAAAATAAAAGAATGTTTTTTTCTACAGCTTTTGGATTGTATTGCTGAGATGCAGCCTGAATCATGTATTTTTTCCACCAACGATTTATTGTATTTTATCAGTCCATGAGCTCTCCGAGAACTCACAGGTAATAACACAAGCGTATTAAAATGATTTCCATAATCTTCATCACATCCATGATAGATTAATATTTTGTGATATCTTCCAATTTCATAATTTCCCTTAAAAGAGAGGTTGCATATGATCCCTTAAATAATGCAAAGGAAATAATAACTTTCTTTCTTTCAGGATGAAACTCATCTCTTTTGATTGAAAATGTTGCATCCTTCATCTTAGCAATAACAGATCGATGAGTACCATAAGACGAAGCTGCAGGGATTTCTGGGATGATAAAATCCCTTATATCTACCTTTTCATCTTCAATTACTTTCCTTTGGATCTCACCCATTTCCCCAGTTGCAAATATTGTTTCCGATCCAGGGATGACACAGCTAACTACTGCTTTTCCTCTCTTAATTTGTTGATTTACCTTATTCACATTCATTTTTGATACAGGGATTGGATCAATCAGAATTTTATCTTGAGCCAGCGGTAAGATATAATCACCTTCAACTGCTTGGGTTAATGATAATCCGCTCGTCATTCGATTTGAAAGCATTCGATTGAATAAATAAGATTGATATGCATAAACAAGCATTGTGAGTAAGTTTTTTGGTAATTTTTGTAATGCACCAGCGTAATCCTCTGGTTCATTGGTTAAATGTTGCATAATTTGTTTTTCAAATAGCAATCGTTTTGGAAACTGATGGAACCCTTGTTTAAAATCTCTTGTCTTCCAAAGTTCTTTTCGAGCAACTGTCGCATCATCCCCTTCAAACATAGAAGTTTCACAAAGATATCTCATCACTGCTTTCTCAAAATCAGCTTCAACGATTGCTTGACCAACCTTATGAGTTATCGGACGGATACCACCAAATCGTTGTACTCCAAAAAAATTTGGAAAGCCCCCTATTGACTGTAATGGCTCAATGATTTTCTGAATGTCCTTTTCTAGTATTTTTGAGGAAACATCTCTAATCACAATTTTAAAAGAGTTGCCAATGAGATCACCAATTGACAGATGTTTATTTGTATGTTGAAGTACATCGCATTCAACATCTTGGATTGATAATTGATTAATCTGATCGGCAGTAACTTTGTAAAAACTTATAATTTGTGAAGTTATCGCACGTTTGTCTTTGGTTCCTGCAAAAGATATTCTTTTATTTGAAATATGTAATGTTTTTGCTAATTTTCGAATCAAGTCATTTGTTTCCCAGTTCTTAGCAGTAATCTTAACTAGGAGAAAACGACCGTTCTGAGAAGTTGGAAACTCTTTTGATAATTCGTTGACAATAAAATCTTCAGGTCTGTATCTAAGTATTCCACCGACACCAGGATGAGACGTAAAAAATGTTGTTAAGCCTATGTTTTGTTCAACTTCTGATGGTTTCATCATGGAATCTCTAAATGAGGAAGAAGAAATGATTTATTTCAATACTTTTCCCAATTCTTTTTTAAACATTTTTGTTTCTTTTTTGATATCATCAACTGCTTTCTTCAGCAGATCAATAGGTTTTGCTTTTGCACCACTTATCAATCGAATATATAATATTTGAGAGGGTGAGGAAGCATGATTTGTGATAATAGATGCATAGTCAACTTCATTATAAGTTAACAATACTTGGATAATCGGATTCAATAAGGTTTCATTTTCATCAATAATCTCAATTTCAAGTTGTTTAGCAGTATTAGTTATCACTTTTGATTCCATGGTTTATATCACCTATTTAATGGTTTATTTTAAGATAGAATTGTCCATCATAATTTTGAAAGGTCAAAATTGCCATAATCATCAGCCATTTTTCTTTTTTCTCGATGACCACAAATTATACATTCAAGTATTGAATCTTTTTTGTCTAATTGATTACGACATTCAGAACAGAACGCTTTAATCACACCAAGATTTGCACCTTTCGTAGTGAGTTGCACACTGGGATTTACTTGTATTACCTTAGCTCGAAAAATATCTCCCAATGTAAAAACACTTTCAGGATCTTTCACGTAAGATGTTGAAATTTCAGAGATATGTAAGGTCCCATTTGTATCTCCAGAGATAGCCCTATTTTTTCCTATAACATGAATAACATCAGCAATAACCATAGCAGAACGAACACTGCGAACTTCTGCTAGGACATTGTCACCTTTATTTAGGACAACAGGGATACTTGTTATTGGTTTGACCATTGCTGCATGAGCTTTTGTATCCACATAATATTGACCAAGACGCGCAGCACGAATAACACCTTGATCATCATACGTACCATCACCAGCAAGTAATTCTTCCGATGTTGATAATTTATCACCAGGAAACACGACATCTTTATTCATTGTAAACCACTTTTTTTCTCAACTTTAGGATTAGTAAGCATTAATACATTTGTTTTAAACCTTGTGGTGGAAAACAATTTATTTCATTGGCAAATAACAAAAAACTCTTGATTCCTACCGCAAATATGATCTAATATATGGCCTCAAATTTATAAAAAAAATTCTACGAATCCCAAAAACCTCTTGTACGTGCATAATGAACCTCTGCTTTATGAATATCTCGTAAAAATCGGATCTCAGCCTCTTCAGAACTTTTCAACGAAAATGGATCTGTTCCTCTAAGTATACGAGCAGCAGTATCTGGCCCGATGCCTCGCCCCATTAATGCGATAATAGCAGGTTTTCCATAAGTTAATACCAAACTTGCATTCTTATGAATTCGTTGCAATTCCTTTTGCTGTTTATTTATGGATCTTTTTGTTAACAGATCAAACTCCCCTTCCCGATGACGTGGAAGAACCGCAATCTTAATTGCATCACATCGAGGACAACGCGGTTTGGTTTGAATTCTATCAACTCGAGAACCCCACTTTTTATTACAATTAACACATGCAAAAGTAACTGAAGTGTCCTCCAATCGTTTTTTCAATGCCAAAAGAATAGTTCGATCGGCTCTTTTTGGCACCATTAAACCCCTCATCGTTTCTGATCCTGCTAATCCAATAGGGGATAAACCTTGAATATGGATTTGAATGTCATTGTTCTTAATTCCTTGTAGAATTATTTTTGTATTTTCAACATCCATTCGATCCCAAATGAGTTTTTCAACTGCTTCAGTAAAAATCGGTGTGTGTTCAAAAAGTGTGAATAATTTTCTCACACCAATATTTTTTGCATCATATTCCTTACGTAAAGCTCCAAATTTTCTTGCAGCATGGACCAACTGCCATCGCAGATATGTTGAATTGCTAATGACCGTGTGAAGAATATATTCAATCGATTCAGGTTTAATTGAAAGCAAAATATCCTTTATCTTAGTGGGTGGAATCCGAGTAGGAAGTTCCAATTGGATACGATAGGGATCATTTGTAATGCCTATGCTTTCACCAAAGGATTGAGCTAAAAATGCTGAAATAATCCGCCCTAACGTCTCATTTACTTTTGTTCCACCACAAATATTGACTATCATCAACCTATCCTCAACTTCTATGGTTATGTTTTTGTCATCTGGAATAACATAGCCTCTTTGAAGTTGGTTATCAATATGATGTTGTAATTGATTTAGCGAATTCTTATCACAAGGATATTTGTTTACATCCATTTGTTTCGCAATTTGACTTCTCAACCATCCCACTTCTTGTGCAACCGAATATGGAACAGGTATATCTTCACCCATCCATGAGGGAACTTCCCCTATTTCCTTTGATTGGGAAACCAATATTTCTTCATCATCTCTTTTTATAATGATCCAAGGACGTCCATGTAAAATAAATCGAGCACCCTCAAAACCATAATTTAACACAAAACTTTCATCCAGTTTTCCAATTCTTCTCCGAGAAGATATGTCCACAGCAACATAGGTTTTTTCATCAGGAATCATTGAAATATTATCCAAAAAATACGTTCGAGAACGTTTTCTTCTACTAATGATATCTTTTTCAACCCAAATACTATATTGATTTTGCAATTGGACTATGATATCTTCAAAATCCTTTTTAGGTAATGAGTGAAATGGGTATGCCCTTTGAATAATCGACCATAATGTTGTCTTAGGTATTTTTCCATATTCAAGTACAATCGAGATAATCTGATTTGAAAGCACAGACAAAGGATTCAGTCTAACAAACAATGGTTCAAGTTCTCCCTGTAATGTTTTACGGGCTATCACTAGACTTTCTGCCAAATCCTCAGGATTAGTAGCAAGAATAATTCCTTTAGAAACTGCAGTGCTTTGATGCCCAGATCTACCTATTCGTTGTACGATACGGGTAACTTCGCGAGGAGAATTATATTGGATGACATAATCCGTTTGCCCCACATCAATTCCCAGTTCCAAAGAAGAGGTGCAAATCAATGCTTTAAAAACACTTTTTTTGAATTGATCCTCTGCTTCTATCCGAGCTTCTTTTGACAACGATCCATGATGAACGCCAATAGGAAAATCAGGAAAATGTTGATGAAAACGAGATGCTAAGATTTCAGCACCATCTCTTGTATTGATAAATAGTAACGTTGATATGTGATCATCGATAAGTTCCTTACATTTCAATAACGCACTGGCTGAAGAGGAATCCATTGATAGTTTAGCTGCCAGTCGTTTGTGTTGTTCGGTAACTAACGGTAGATTCACCGTCAACTCAACTTTTTTTATTGTATCCACTTGAACAATTGTAACTGGACGAAGCTTACCATCATTTACCCCACCTAAATAAGAAGCAACTTCATTTGAAGAACCGACTGTTGCAGATAATCCAATTCGCTGGAAGCTGTGGTGCTTGTTTTTGGTCAGTTCTTCAAGTCTTTCTAATGCCACCGCGAGTTGTGCACCTCGTTCATCATAAGCAAGTTCATGTATTTCATCAATGATGACCCAACGAACATGTTGCAAGTAGTTTCGTAGCCTTTTCCCAGTAAATAGTATTTGAACGGTTTCAGGGGTGGTTATCAACATATCAGGAGGATTCCGAGATTGTTGAGCTCGTTCTTTCTTAGAGGTATCGCCATGCCGAACAGCGATGGATAATCCTAGTTTTTTTCCCCATTCAACTGTTCTTCGTAGCATATCTCTATTTAATGCTCTCAATGGAGTAATATATAAGATTGAAATACCTTTTTCTTTAGCATCTTTTGAAGTATCTTTTAAAAGAAAATGATGGAAGACTGGAAGAATTGCAGCTTCAGTTTTTCCATGACCCGTAGGAGCAAGTAACAAAACGTGATTGGCCTTTAAGAGAGGACCTAAGGCTTTTTGTTGAGGCTCAGTTGGTTGAAGCATTTTATTTTTAGTTAAAAGTTCTTGAATAGAGGGATGAAGCAAGGTAAATACAGAACACATAAAACTCAATTAAGATAAAGATAAAAAATAAATGGTTGTATACAACTGTTGAAAAATTTACGAACTATGAATGGCTCCATAAAAAATGACACCCATACAAAACCAAAAAATCGAAAGAAGGTATAAGATTACATTCATATAACCCGCTACGACCGCAACGAGAAGAAGCAATAATGGGAGCAATAGTAGAAGAAAAACTGCTAATAGATTACCAACATTTTCAGAAAGTTCCATATCCATGATGTATCGCCTTATTTACTGATTTTTTTGTGGGATAATAGCTATGAATTATTTAAGCTTAACCAAATATCATTAGTTACTAGCATCCATTTTGGCTTCAACCATGAGGTCGCCATGGTCAATAGTGATAACATTTTCAGTTTATTTTAATAATTATCTTCTATTATGGTCAATGATTATAAATTTTATTTATCTAAAACATTTAAAATCTGAAAACTGTCTTTTTGAATAAACCCGGGAATATTCTGAAAATTTTCTTTAATGAAAGGTATGCTTCTTTTTGCATTATTGAAAAACCTTGGAATAATTATTTTCCTCAAGGGTAAAAAATCATACACTCTTGACAAAAGAAACATCTTGTTTAATTTCTCTGTAAATCTTTATATTCTTGAATTCCTTTCTTTTTTGATAGTATCGTTTGGGCAGCAATTTTTCCTGAAATCATGGCACTATTTACTCCGAATCCAAAAAATGGATCTAGGAAACCACTAAGCATTCCTGTAAGAATTACTGTTCTTCCATGTATTTTTTTAATATTATATGTTCTTCCAGGAAAGTTATCATTAACCATTGTCCAATGCTGAAACTCTAAGTTTTCCGTTTCATAAATATCAATTTTAAAACGTTCAACTAATTTTTTGTGAGGTTGTTTTAACGTGAATCCGACTTGAGCAGAAATCATTCCTTCCTTCGAAGCAACATATCCATATCCTGCAAGATATGAATCAAAATAAGCAAAACAAAGATTTTTTTTATGGTTGATTTTTTTTGTACTATCATAATGGACGAAGGGAACATGGTATACTTTCAACTCTTTACACAGGCAAGAATACCCTCCAGTTGCAATAATTGAATTATCAGGAACTTTTGAAAGAGAAGAGGAGGTTAAGGGATTTGAAAATTCAAAGGTCACACCAAGTTCTAAAGCTTTTTTATAAAGATAATAGTCCAACGATGATGTATTAGGGCCTCTCTCCGTTACATAAAGTTTACTATGGTCAAATAATACAACCTTGTTATATATGTATGCTTTAAATAAATCTAGTTCTGAAAAGCAAGGTTCGACATCAATTCCGATATATTCCTTCATTTTTTGAAAATGAAGCGGTGTCATGTGAACAGATGGTGTACATTTCTTTGATCCGCCAATTCGATCTTCTTTCTCAAAAATAGTTACTTCATATCCTTCTTTTGCTAAATTAATCGCTGCGGTGAGTCCGCTTACGCCTGCACCAAAGATAGTAATAGAAGCCATAAACAAGATATATTGAATATGATAATTGGTTATTATAATTCCCCTACACAATCAAAAAGAAAATCTAGATATCGATGAAAGATAGCGAAGATGAAACGAAATATATGGACTGAGCGGGATTTGAACCCGCGGCCTCTACCTTGCGAAGGTAGCGATCTTCCGAGCTGATCTATCAGCCCATAAATGAAATAATTTCAGATAAAAAATAAAGAAGTGGTATTTGATTGTTTCTACAATGGTTAAAGAACGTACCGTTATCTTATTTTGTTGTAATTGATTTATTCATCCTTGATTGTTTCAATGCCTCAAGAACCGGAAGTTTCTCACCCATCATAAATTTTTCAAGGCTTCCCCCGCCAGTACTAATATGGGAAATACGATCCTGTAGTCCTAGTTGTGTCACAGCTGCAACCGTATGTCCGCCCCCGACGATGGAGAATGCATTAGAATTTGCTACAAATTCAAAGATTTCCTTTGTTCCATTCATAAAAATATCTTGTTCAAACACACCACATGGCCCTGATAAAAAAATTGTTTTTGCTTGTTGAAGAATCTGTTTGTAATAAGAAACCGTTTCTGAGCCAATATCAAATAATGGTTTTTCAACAGGTAACTCATCAGAACGGACCTCTTTTCGTTTTCCATCTTGTTCAATGGCAAAATCCTTAGGTAGTACAATGGCATCATCATAGTTTTCCATAAGCGTTTTAATTTGTGAAAAAACTGCTTCATCCCCCTCTTCAGCAAGTGCATTTTTGTTTTCTTTTCCCAAGTCAACTCCTTCTGCATGCAAGAAAGCATTAGCTGGAAGGCCTGTTAAAATAATACGATCAGCAGTATTATTTTGAAGTACCCGTTCAATAGTAACAATGATATCGGAGAATTTTGCCCCACCAAACAAAAATATGCAGGGTTTTTCAGGATTTTTTACAACTCTGGAAAGCGTGGTTATTTCTTCCTCCATTAATCTACCCACACAAGATGGAAGTAAGGATGTGAATCCAATAAGTGAACATTGTGCCCGATGAGCGGCAGCAAATGCATCATTGACAAACAAATCTCCCAATGGCGCAAGAGTTTGAATAAATGGTGTTTTAGCATGTTCTTGGACAGATTTTTTTTCTGTTTCATAATCTAGTTTTCTCACATTATCTAAAAACAGAACTTCTCCCGGATTGAGACTTTCTATTGCATTCTGTGCTTTTTCCCCATAAACATCCTCAACAAATTTTACGGAAGAGCCAAGCAATTTTTCAAATACTTCCGCATGTTGTTTTAATGAAGTAAAATCCCAACTACCTTGCCTTCCTTGATGAGCAATAACCACGGTTTTTGCTTGATTTGAAACGAGTTCTTTAATTGTTGGAAGAACGCGTTTCATTCTGGTAGTGTCAAGTATTTTCAATGAGTTTTTATCTAGTGGCATATTAAAATCCACTCGCAAAAACACGGTTTTGTTATCAATGGAAAATTCATCCAGTGTGTTAACTTCCATCATATTCATCAATGCCTCCACAGCACAACATAATCTATGACTCTTTATTTAAAGCTATATGAAAAAAGAAAGCATTAAGAAAAAAATTGATGATTGACGGAAAACTTTTTTTTAAAGAATTGAAAGATTTTCAAAATGGTTATAATAGTGAACATCCATGCAGGGGTAAAAAAATAGACGGGAGGCATCAATAAGATGGCCACTGAATTATGGAATGCAAAATTTGAATCAATGAAATCTGATGAATTAAAAAATCTTCAAACAAAACGATTACGAAATCTTGTAAAACGAGTATATACAACCAACAAATATTACAAAAGGAAACTAAAAGATGCAGGTGTACAACCTGATGATGTGAAAACAATTAAAGACATTGAAAAATTACCTTTTTTAACAAAGAATGATTTACGAGAATACTATCCTTTTGGACTAGTATGTACTGAACATGATGATATTGTTGAGATCCATGCTTCTTCTGGGACGACAGGTAAACCTGTGGTTGGCCCATATTCAAAAAATGATGTGGAATTATGGGCTGAAGTGATGGCTCGATCGTTATATGCTAATGGACTTAGAAAACATGATGTGATGCAGAATTCATATGGTTATGGATTATTCACAGGAGCTCATGGCTTTGAGAAAGGAGCGCAAAAAATCGGTGCCAGTGTTATCACCATCAGTTCAGGAAATACAAAACGGCAAATTGATGTGATGAAAGATTTTGGGACTACTGCGATTGCCTCCACACCATCATACTCCTTGTATATGGCCGAGGTTGCCGAAGAACAAGGTTATGACCCCGCCAGAGATTTTAAGCTTCACCTTGGCCTATTTGGAGCTGAAGCGTGGAGTGAAGAAATGAGAACCAATGTTGAGAAGAGATGGAACATCACAGCCCATGAACATTACGGATTAACTGAAATCATTGGACCTGGTGTCGTATCAGAATGTAAGCATAAGAAATTACACATCAATGCAGATTATTTCTATCCTGAAATCATTGATCCTAAAACGGGTGAGACGCTGGAACCTGGGGAAGAAGGGGAACTTGTGTTTACTACATTGACAAAAGAGGCGTTTCCTGCAATCCGGTTTAGAACAAAGGATTTGGCAAGTATCTCACTAGAAACATGTAGTTGTGGGCGAACACTTCCAATTCAATCTCGAATTAAAGGTCGAAGCGATGATATGATGAAAGTTAAAGGAGTCATTGTGTTCCCATCTCAAATTGAGGCTGCTTTAATGAATGTGCCTGGTGTAAGTGATAATTATCAAATCGTGAAAACAAAAAAAGCAGATATGACCAATCTTTCTGTTGAAGTGGAACCTACTGATGATCGATACAAACAAGGAAGTCTTGATGAGTTGGAAAAACAAGCTGAGGATGAGATTTATAGCATTTTGAATCTTCACGTTCCCGTTAAAGCAATCGAACCGAAAACAATTCCCCGAAGCACTGGAAAAGCAAAACGGGTCATTGAAAGATAAAAAAATATTGATAAATTGTGAGGAGATGCATCTTTTATGATAGAAATTCTTAAGGAAGTTTTGCCTTATATTTCAGGCCTTTACACATTACCATGGATACTCGTTGGTTTTTGTCTAACTATCCTTATAGCTCAAGTTATTGGGCGGGAAAAAATTGACGGGATAATGAAAAAAATTGGCATAATCCTTTTGTATTTTTTTATACCCGTCTTATTATTCAGAATATTTATCAGTACTACATTTGGAACAGAAGAAATCAAATTTTCATTGATTGTTGCATTTATCATCCTTTTAATGTATATAATTGCATTTGTTTTTGCCAAATATCAAATAAAAAAACAGAGCCTCACTAGAAAAAAAGAATCGTTATATCTGAAAACGATGCTTGTCAATCAGGGTAGAAGTTCTGCATTCATTGGTAGTGCTATGATGGCGTTTTGGGAATTGGAAGCAGGGATATTCATGGCTCTTGTTGGTATCGCTTTGTTTGCAGTTATGCCATATCTTCTCTCCCATTTACATAAAAATGAGCAGAAACATGATAAGGATAAGAAAAACCCTTTACCATGGTTTTTAAAACTCTATCCTTGGTATCTTATTTCCTTTGTTGTTGCTGCGGTGCTTTTGCATGGACCGGGTAATGTTAAAATTGATTGGAGTGAACCAATACCTTTCGTCGTCATGTTTTTCACAGCGATTACCATTCCAGCTGCATTATATTATGTAGGAGCTGGAATTCATCCTTCTGATCTGAAATTTAGCGAAATTAAAAAATTACTTGGATTACACATCAGCAACGATAAGGATCACTGGAAATGGGTTCGAAACATGTTTGTTCTAACCGTCGTTATTACTCCGCTTATTATCGGTGCTATCTTTGGAGGATTACTTTTTATTGAACTGATTCCTGGCAGTTGGTTTGCTGTAATATTCATTAACGCCATATTGCCTGTGACAAGTACAAACATGTTTTTATTACCGTATGGAATTGATAAACGATCAACTGCCCATATTGTAACCTGGACCACCCTTGTCTGCGTTCCAATAGTAATGATACTTATTATGGTCTTTTCCTATCTATTTCCATGATACAAAAGATGGTGACTCAGAAAATGAGGAATGAATATATCTTCCTCACTTTTTTAATTTTTTAAGAATGAGCTCAGATACTTTTTCTCCAGAAAGAAGCATGCCACCAAAGATTGGGCCCATTCGATGTGCACCAAATACGGCATTTGCACACATTCCTGCTGCATATAATCCAGGATAGACCTCTTTTGTATTCTCAACTACTGCTTGTTCCCCCGTTGTTGCTGACATTGATCCCTCTATAAATGCTTGTTTTTTACTAAGTGGGCCAGTGGTCGGGCAAATCTTTTTTCTAGCGATATGACACACCTCAGCTGGATGACCTGTTGCATCAATACAAGCTTTGGCACGAATGGTAAGTGGGTCAACGTGAAGTCCTGCCGCATCAATTGCACTCCAATTTATCACAAAACCATTTACCGCCTCATTATTTAATAATACATCTTCCACGGAAATCGCATTATAAAATTTTGCTTTAGCATCAATAGCTGCACTGGTAAGCTTTGTTACTGATTCTATAGAATCTGCACTAAAATATCCTTTTCCTTCATCTCTAACAGTGATGCCAACATCCTCAAGGATATGTTTTGATTCGTCTTGTACCACGATAACTGGAAACATCATACCACCACCCCACATACCTCCACCAACAGAAAGTTTTCTTTCAAACAACACAACCTTTTTTCCTGCTTCGGCAAGAGTTTTTGCTGCAACTAGTCCGGCTGGGCCTCCACCTGCAATTGCCACATCAACATCAAAATATGAGGGGAATTCTTCTGCGAAACGATTGAATATTGTTTTTGAAACTATTACATCATCTATCTTCATATGTTTACCACCAAAAGCTTTCTACCATGTATTCCCTTTCCTTTTTTAAACATGTGCTATAGTTTTTTATAGTAGTATTTTTCTTAAAAAAATGTGATCCATCTTCAACAATTCAAACCCGAAGACATGTTTGATGTGTTAAAACTTGCTTCAAAGGTTCTTTCCGAACAATATAATCCAACGTTGTTTAATTATTTATATGAAAGTTGCCCTTGGGGATTTTGGACCGCTCATTTTCATCAGAGACTCGTTGGATTTATCATCGGGGTTCCCTTTTCAGATAATTTTGCAAAAATTTTAATGATTGGTGTTAGTTCTTCGATGCGAAAAAAGGGATTGGGATCAATGCTTCTTTCCCAACTTTTAACTGAATTTACATCAAGAAATATATCAATTGTAGAACTTGAGGTCGCCGTGAGCAACACTAAAGCAGTTTCTTTTTATCAAAAACATGATTTTAAAATTACTGAACGATGGTCATCCTTTTATCAAAATGGAGAGGATGCTTTCGTTATGCGATGGAATGGATCTCACTGATAAGTTGTTTCTCTTTATCGGTCATAAATCGTTCAGACATAAGCTCCAATCGATTGGAGATATTATCCAAACCATCGCAGTCATTATTAGCCAACATATCTGCAATGCCTTTGCTTAAAGTAAAAACTGCTAAGGTATGTTCTCGTTTTGATTTATAAACCTGATAGGGAGTTACGCCCAGCCTGTGATATCGTTGAAATTCTGTTACGCAATCAGCTCCAATGAACTCCTCCAAATGGGATTTAAGTTGAAGCAAAAACGTATGCAGCTGTATGAGTTCATCCTTCTGCATAATAATATTCCACCATCAAAATAACAAGATGAAATAATAAACAAGGTTTTTATCATTTTCTACGAAGACTTTAAAAAGAGTAATTTTCTTAGGGGAAAAAAGTAAACCACATCTTTTATCTTTCAAGTCTTGTTATGAAAAAACTAGATATCATAAAAATCATTTAACATATTAAACTATCGTTTCGTTAAATAATAAAAAAAAAGAAAAAAAGTGATTTATTTTTTTCTGGTGATCACTTTGACAGATTTTGGTTTTTTAACAACATTACCCATTTTCATGCCAACAATCGTTTTTACATTTTTGTTATGAGCAATATCAAGTAATCGTTGGGTGATAATACCATCAAAAACCACGGTTTCAATGTTTTTACTTTTTTTCAACTCATCAGTAAGTTCACGTACCGGAATTTTTTTAATTTCATTATCTTTTTGATCAAGAAGCACCGCTTTTAATGAACCTGACACTTCATCAAGGATAGAAAAATAATCATCAGATTTCGTTTTATTATTCGCCGATTTCTTAGAAGTATCACTTTTTGTATCCTTCGGCTGCTCCTTTTTTACATCCTCGGTTTTTGGCATTGAATCTGATTTCTCACGACTTCGCATTTCAATATTATACATTTCAGCGTATTGTTCCGCAGGAATTTTATTTTTCAATGCTTTCATAATAAGTTTTTGAGGAATCTCCTCGACTTCACGAGTTTGTGGTGCTCGTGAAACAAAATCAATATCTGCAGTTTGTAATAATTCTTTCAAAATGAGCTCGCCACCTCGATCACCATCTACAAATGCAGTGGTAATTCGTTCCTTTGTAAGTTCTGCGACTGTTTTTGGAATGTTTGTACCCCCAACTGCAATAACGTTTTTTATGCCATATCTCAAGAGATTTAGTACATCACGACGCCCCTCAACTACAATAATAGCATCACTTTTCTCTATATTTGGACCTGCTGGACAATGGTCTTGACCAAACGTTATAATCTCTTCTATCTGTACCGCTTGCCTAACGTTGTCTGCGATACTTCCACCCTCGATCTTACCTTCCTCAAGGACTTTGTTAAGCAAAATTTTTGCTCGTTCAATAACCTGTTTTCTACGAGCAACACGAACATCTTCAACTTCCTGTGCTTCAATTGTTGCCTTACATGGCCCCACGCGATCGATGCTTTCAAAGGCCGCCGCTAAAATAACGGTTTCAACTTTATCTAGTGACGTTGGAAGCGTGATAACCCCCTGACTTTTTCCATTTTTCGATTCCAATTCTACTTCAATTCGACCAACTCGGGCAGATCGTTGTAACTCACGAAGATCAAGTTCATCTCCCAAAAGCCCTTCAGTCTGACCAAATATTGCACCGACAACATCTGACTTTTCAATGACGCCATCAGCGCGGATGTTTGCTTTAATCATGTATTTTGTTGTTGCTGGATCAATAACCATTATCATCACCTTTTATTCAGTTTTCTTACGAATATATAACATGTTTCGAAAAATAGCACGAGAAATATTTTTTTCTTCCATTAATTGTTGATGGAAGAACATTTTCCCAAATTCACCCTTTCTTATGTAATCGTTCTCGTTTCATAGTAATAGTATGAATCTAATCCAATGAAGGAAGTAACTTATTTTTTCCATGTGAATGTTACAATAGTGCTATTTTTCAATAGACATAACATGTGATATATTATTAGTTTATTAGCCTTGCGCCATATTTAAATGTTGTCCACGTATTAGCCGTGAGGAATAAATCCCCATGAACGAAAAAATCTATATTGGTGTAGCCTGGCCATATGCAAATGGATCATTACATCTAGGTCACATCGCAGGATGTTATCTTCCAGCAGATATTTTTGCTCGTTTTCAACGATTACAAGGAAATGACGTGCTCATGGTATCTGGAAGTGACGAACATGGAACCCCCGTAACTATAACTGCAGATAAGAATCATATCAGCCCGCAGGACGTAGTTGATCATTATAATAAAGAACATACCCAAAATATGATTGATTTTGGAATTTCATTTGATTTATTCACCCGAACTACTACAGACAATCACACTAATGTCACCCAGGATATTTTTTCCACATTACATAATAAAAACCATATCTACGAAAAAGATGTAGAATCCTTCTATTGTGCACACTGTAACAGATTTTTACCGGATCGCTATATAAAAGGAACCTGCCCACATTGTGATGATGAATCAGCCCGAGGAGATCAATGTGATGAATGTGGTCAATTACTCGATCCGCAGGATCTTATAGATGTTCAATGCAAAATTTGTGATGAAACACCAGAATTAAAAACAACAACCCATCTTTTTTTTGCCCTCAATCATTTTGAACAACCATTGCTTAAATGGATAGAGAATAAAAATCATTGGAAAGCAAGTGTTTTAAAATTTACTCAGAATTGGTTAAAGGATGGATTACATGATCGAGCCATAACTCGTGATATGACCTGGGGTATCCCTGTGCCGTTGGACGGATTTGAAGATAAAAGAATTTATGTTTGGTTCGACGCAGTAATTGGATATTTATCAGCCAGTAAAGAATGGGCGCAAAGACAAGGAAATCCTACGAAATGGAAGGAGTGGTGGGAAAACCCCAAATCAAAGCATTATTATTTCCTGGCTAAAGACAACATTCCATTTCATTCAATTATTTGGCCTTCGATTCTAATAGGTTATGATGATAATTTACAATTGCCGTATGATATTCCAGCAAATGAATACCTGCGTATGGGTGGTGAGCAATTTTCAAAAAGTAAGGGAACTGGTGTTTGGGTTCCAGATATTGTTAAGGATTTTGATGTTGATGCGATTCGTTATTATTTATCGATAAACATGCCTGAACAAAAGGATGCAAATTGGGATTGGAAAGATTTTGTGATTAAAAATAATGATGAGCTTGTTGGAACCTATGGAAATTTTATCCATAGAGTCATCTCATTTACAGAAAAAAACTATGGCTCAATCCCTTCACACGGCTCTTTTGATGAAACAGATGAAAATGTATTAAAACAAATTAAAGAAACCGCAGAACAAGTTAATAATTCTTTACAGAATTGTAAGTTCAAACAGGGTTTGAAACAGATTATGAGCCTTGCAAAAAAAGGAAACGTCTATTTTAATGAAAAAGAGCCTTGGAAAGAAGTGAAAACAAATACGGATCATTGTGCCACCACTTTGCATGTATGTTTACGTCTCGCTCAAAGTCTTTCGGTGATGCTTGCTTCTTACCTCCCATTTTCATCCGACCGTTTATGGAAAATGATTGGAAATCCCGGATCGGTTCATGAGGCGAATTGGCAGGATGCATTGAAACCAGTTGCAGTGGGATTTCACCTCAAGAAACCAAAACCATTATTTAAGAAACTTACATTTGAGGATATCATGGTAGAAGAAGATCCGTTTGCAAAACTTGATTTACGTGTTGCTGAAATCTTAGAAGTGAAGGATCATCCGAATGCAGATAAGCTTTATTTGGCCCATATAGATCTTGGAAAAATGGGAAAAAGAGTACTTGTAGCAGGTTTGAAGAATCATTACCTATCTAATGAATTAATGGGAAAGAAAATTGTTGTAGTAACAAATCTTGAACCTGCAACCATTCGAGGTGTGACGTCTAATGGTATGCTTCTTGCCGCGACAGATGAAGATGGTGTTGTCTCATTGTTAAATCCGCAAGATGCCCAACCTGGTGATCGTGTTATAGTCGAAAAAATTGCACCAAACCCTTTGGAACATATGCCATTTGCTGATTTCAAAGAAATTAAAATGACAATTAATGAGAATGGCGAAGCAATGTATGGTTCAGAAATCTTAAAGACAGCATCATCTGTAGTGAAAACTGATAAACCTGTCAAAAAAGGAGCGGAAATCCAATAAAAAATGAGGTGAAAATGAAAATATGAGTGGCGTAAGGGGAATAAAACTACCATATAAGCTATTTAAAAAAGGAAAAGTTAGAGAGATATATGATCTAGGGGAAAATCTTTTGTTGATTGTGACCGATAGAATTAGTGCTTTTGACTGGGTACTTCCAGAGATCATTCCACATAAGGGGATTTGTTTGACACAGATCTCAGCGTTCTGGTTTGATTACTTCAAAGATATCATTCCAAATCACATGATCTCTGCGGATATAAACAAATTTCCAAAAGAGTTACAAGAGTATAATGATGAGTTATATGGTCGAAGCATGCTTGTAAAAAAAGCAAGCTTAATTCCAATTGAATGTATTGTTCGCGGATATATTTCAGGATCGGCATGGAAATCATATCAAAAGGATAACACTGTTTGTGGCATGAAACTTCCCAGCGGAATGAAAGAATCTGAACAATTCAATGAACCATTGTTCACTCCTTCTACTAAAGCTGAAACAGGTCACGATGAGAATATCTCATATGAAGAAATGGAAAAGATAATTGGCAAAGAAGATGCAGCTCAATTAAAGGAATTATCACTTAAGATATACAAGACTGCTTCAGAATATGCTCGTAAAAAGGGAATTATCATTGCTGATACCAAGTTTGAATTTGGAAAAATTGGTGATCAAATCATTATCATCGATGAATTGTTAACTCCTGATTCAAGCAGATTTTGGCCAGCTGATGAATACGTACCAGGTAAAGGTCAACCCAGTTTTGATAAACAATATGTTCGTGATTATTTGAGTACTACTGATTGGGATAAGAATTCAGCACCGCCTCATCTGCCAGATCGAGTTGTCTCAGGGACGCAAAAACGGTATTTAGAGGCTTACGAAAAACTTACAGGGAAACAATTGCAAGTAAACCCCATTACGAAAGCATAATGGTCTCTGTAGATTCTCCATCTATGGTAGCAGAAACAAGGATTGCTGCCATATCATCTTTTTCTCTTATCTGTATGATCTCACCAGAGTTTAACGTATATTCATCTAAAGGGACGATGAATTGGTGTTGAACGGTGATTGGTGTGAAAAGTTTATTTTCTATGGTGATGGAGTTGGTTTGTTCATCAAGGATGTTTATATGATATGATGGAATGGAATACTTTGGTTCTTGATAGTTATAATCTGTAATGGTGCTATTTTCCACAGTGATCAATCTATATCCCCAGTATCCATCCTTGCTGATGCTGCTTGTTACCGTTGTTGTGGTTATAAACATCGTCTGATTATCAATGGTAACATCATCATAGTGAACATGTCCTGCAAAAACAGCATCCACATTATTAGTTCTAATCAAATGAAGAATTGATTCTCGATTATAGTATCCATTTCCAAGGAGAGAATCAGCAGTGGTATCCCATAATGGATTATGGTGCATCATAATAAAGGTTTGATCTGCATCATTATTCTGATCTAAATCAGTTTCAATCCAGTTCAATTGATCTTCTAGAATCGATCCTCCCCAGTTAAATACTAGATAAGAAAAACCAAGACGTGATCGTGCTGGCCAATCGTAGGAATTAATACTGAGAATGTGTGTATTATGATAATCAAAGGAATAATATACAGGGCCAAAAAAAGCTTCCCAAAAGCGTAATCCATCTTGAAATGTTTGTATGTATCCATCATGGTTGCCAGGACATAGAAAAGTTGGAACGGTGAATTCTTGGAGGATCTCATAGCATTTATTGTATTGAATGGTGTATTCAAACGGATAAAGTTGTCCAAAGGTGAGATCTCCAGTAATGATTACAAAATCTGGGTTGAGTAGATTTATTTCTTCTATCGTTTTTCTTGCAGCTCTCCAACCAATGATCTCCCTAGGGTTATGTATTAATCCTCTTGGGTCACCGATATGAAAATCTGTGAGATGAATAAAAGTAAATGAATCAGAAATTTCATCTTTGATGCTGATTGCTCGAGGTCTTGTTGTAGAATATGACCCTTTACTAGTTTCAATGGTAAGAGTAAGATTATATAATCCTTGTGGTGTATCTTTTGGAATGGTAATGGTAGCATATTTTATGCTTTGATCTTCAGTTATTGATTCTACTACCAGTGGAATGCTGTATGGGATGGGATCATATGACGTAGTAATCAATGCGGATATATCATCCATAGCTATTGATTGAAAGTGGATAATGCCTGATTGTTCTGCGGTGAGAATCATGGGAATAGAAGATCTTGGATACACAAGGTTTATTTCTTTATTACTTGCAATGTTTTGATAATATTCTGGATACGTCTCAAAACTAACTGGTGAAATAATTGGTGAAGTTACTTGTTGAGTTGCAGGTAGAGAGGTATTTGTTGAGATAAGAAAAATGATGCTTAAAAAGGATGATAAGAGTATTATTTTTCTTTGGTTTATATATCTCATAATTTTTATCACAATAAGAATATATTTTTTACATTATTATATTTATCGTTTATTTAATTACAATTTTTAAATCATCCTTTTTGAACTGGTGATCTCCAATCAAGACCTATAGTTCGTAATCCAATTTTCGGAATTAATGGTATATTTCGTTTATGCTGACTGCAACACCTCATCTGATAAATCCGAATGACATCATCAACATGAATATTTACTAATTCCGCAATGCGATCAAAACTCATTTTCCGTTCCAGGCCAGACAGAATTTGATCAAGAGTGTCATAGGCCATATTGAGCTCTTTTTCATCGGTTTGCCCTTTCCAAAGTCCAGCTGTTGGTGGTTTTTCAATTAAACAAGACGGAATATCCAATCTTTTTGCGATTTCCCACACTTGTGTTTTATACACATCACCAAGTGGCATGAAATCCACTCCACCATCACCATATTTGGTGAAATAACCAACTAATATCTCAGATTTATTCGACGTGCCGCAAACTAAACATTTTGTTTTATTTGCATAGGCATACAACATCATCATACGCATCCGAGCTTTCACATTTGCCTTTACCAGTTTATCACTCGATGAATCGATTTTTACCAAAAAATCATCAACCATATTTGTAATATCCCACTCTTTTACGGTCAAATCAAATTGTTCTTCCAGCACCTTAACATCAATTCTATCCTTATCAGGAGTTGCCTCATCAGGTAAGAATAAACAATGCGTATGTTTTTTCCCAAATACTTGCTGACAAAGAACAGCCATCACAGCTGAATCAACGCCTCCTGAAAAACCCAGTACAACTGAATTGCTTTTAGCGTTCTTTACATAATTTTTCATAAATATTTTAATGATCGTAATTGCTTCATCAACATCAAAGATTGGAATTAATGCCATAGGAATTACCTGCTAGTGAATGGCAACTGAAAACAACATAAAAATGTTTACGTATCAGCAACATACGTTTCCCACCATAAAAAAAGTAAAAATACATCATAATCTGTGATTTTATCTTTCAATAAATCAATACTACTTTTTTGAAAACAATGAATTTTCATGGGAATCCATTCCAACAATTAACGGACCAAAATCCTCTACTTGAATCAACCAAACTGCTTCAGCCATCCCCATCTCATCCAACCAAAAGACATCTTCAACTATTTGCATTTGATCCGCAGCTAGAGCAGCAGCTCCTCCAGTATATGCCAAATAGACACCTCTATCTCGAAGAGCTTGTAATGTGCCCTCACCCATACCTCCCTTCCCAATAATCACGTTCAAGGATGGAAATTTTTTAAGTATGATTGGTTCAAACAATTCAAGCCGACTGCTTGTGGTTGGTCCAGCTGAAATAACATTCCAACCCTTTTTTGTTTTTTTCATTAAGGGTCCACAATGATATAACCCCAAAGAATCTAAATCAAATGGTAACTTTTCGACTGGAGTTTTTACCAACCGTTGATGAGCTTCATCTCTGGCAGTAAATAACTTTCCAGTTAGGTACATAATATCACCCGTATATAAATTGTGTATTTCTTCAGATGATAAAGGTAGATTTAGATGATATGTTTTCATGCAGATTATTTCACCTCATATTCCCCATTATTATGAATAATCATGGTTGCACGTCGATCTGCCCAGCATTGAACAACCAAACCTACAGGTAGACTAGCCGGATGTCGTGGTGCATGTTCTACATGCACATCAAGAACAGTTGTTTTTCCCGACAGGCCCATTGGCCCAATTCCGCTTTTATTGATAGTATCAATGAGTTCTTCTTCTAAACGAGCGATGTTTTTGTCCGAATGTCGTTTTCCAACAGGCCGAAGTAAAGCAAATTTTCCAAGTTTCATAGCAAGATCAGCTCCACCCCCAATCCCAATACCAACAACTGTTGGGGGACAAGGGTTTCCACCAGCTTGAATCATGGTTTGGACCACGAAATCTTTCACTCCATCTATCCCTATTCCTGGCTTTAGCATTACAAGACGGCTCATATTTTCACTACCGCCTCCTTTTGGAACTGCAGTAATAGAAACATCTGATCCTTTTGTAAAATCCCAAGTAATCGCAGGGATATAAGCACCAATATTATCTTTATGATTTTCCTTAGTGAAAACATCAAAGGTATTAGGCCGAAGAGGAATGGTTTCTGTGGCTTGTTTCACTGCCCTCTCAATCAATGATTTAATCTTTCCAACATGTTGATAGTCTTCTCCAACGGTGATAAAAAAGGTTTGTACACCCGTATCCTGACAAATCGGTCGTTTTGTTTTAGCAGCAATTTTAGCATTTTTAATCATAGTTTGTAATTGAATCTTAGCAATACCTGTTTCTTTTTTTTCCACATCTTCCAATGCCTTCAATACATCTGTTGGAAGCTGGGTTTCTGCTTTGAAAATAAGATCAACTAGACCCTGAATAATGTGTTCCTCATCCATACTTCTTACAAAAACCAAATACAGTTTTAGCATAAACAAGTTTTGTCCAACAGTAATCAATAAAATCCAAATTTTTTAAAAGAATTTTGGATTAATATAACTGAAAAATTAGTATCATCTCATCTAACCATAGAATTTTTCACAAAAAAGGTAATTAACCAAACGGAAAAACATTAATACAAAATTTTATATTATTATTTTATGAAAAAAAATTTCTGGAATGAATCTTATGGAGTTTTTTTGTTAATTAGCATTCTTATGATAGCCTCAATATTCTCACCGGTCCAAGGAAGCGATAATAGTAACACATCAAATATTAAATCTCATTTAATTGAGGAAGATCTTATTTCCATCGTCGAACAGAAACTTAATCAACTAAATAAAAATGAATATTCTCTTGATTTCACCCTCCCATATTACACTCAACATGATAAAAATCCGTTATTTTATGTTACACTGCTGAAACCAACTGGTTTTATGATCCTTACAACAAATTATGCTCTTAGACCAATACTTGGATATTCATTCACTTCATCTTTTAATATTGATACGGTAGAACATGATATGTTCATTGAATTCATCAAAACTGATATACAACAAAGAATACTTGAATCAAGTAAGGAAGATAATCATCCAAATAAATGGAATATCTTTGAAAATACTTTATCAATTCAATCTACTTCATCTTCTTCTGAGCAATGGCCTCCCGCAGGGTATTCCACGACAGAAGGATGGATTGAAACTCAATGGCATCAAAATTCTCCATATAATGACTATTGTCCCATTGATCTAGATAGTGGGATGAGAGGATTAGCAGGTTGTCCTGCGGTTGCAATAGCTCAAATCCTTAACTATCATCAAACAATTAACAATGTTTCATTTAATGATGACGATGATTATACACATAACTATGGACAACGATTTCGAATCGATGATGACTTTGAAATGTATGATTTTCCTTCATTTGTTGAGTTAAATGATTATTTAGAAATAATACAAACTCATTTCAATCAAGATATCTTACTAACAGATAAAGATAAAGCAGCACTCATCTTTGCTTGTGGCACTGCTGCAACCCAAGTATACACACCACAAGTGTCTGGTACATTTGGCGTTTCCCAAGCTTTTGATGCTTATCAGAAGTTCAACTGTGAAAGAAGCGAATTATTGACATTAGAAGATGTTGATTTATTTCCCCGAATCATTCAAAATATTAAAACTGGATTTCCAGTACATTTAGCAATAGTTAATGAAGATTGGAACTCAGGTCATAATCTTATCATCGATGGATACAACACTGAAGATTATTATCATATAAATTTTGGCTGGGGTGGATCATATGATGGATGGTATGATCTTCCCGATGAACTCCCATACGAATTAACTGTTATCGAAGGAGTAATCATCGACATTCTTTTACCAACAGATACTGCTAATTTAATGGCCGCTGGATCAATACAACTTTCAGATATCACTCCAGGTTCACTTGTTACTGGAAATTTTACCATCCAAAATAATGGAGAAACAGGTTCTGAATTATCCTGGGAGATTGAGTCATTTCCCGATTGGGGTACATGGTCTTTTTCCCAAGAACAGGGAACTGCTCTTACACCAGAAGATGGAAAAATAACAATTAATGTTAGTATTACTATACCTTCAGAAAAAGCAAAAACATTTACGGGTGGTATAAAAATCATAAACAGCAACAGTCCAAATGATTTTGAAGTTATTCCCCTTTCAGTAACAACACAAAACACAAAACAAGGTTCAATAATGATATATTGGATGAATTTATTTGCTGAGAACTATCCTATCTTTTTAAAATTCCTAGTTGAACCCATTCAAATAA
>CAYOTP010000019.1:0-27797 GCA_964406955.1 uncultured Thermoplasmatales archaeon
TTTTGATGAGAATCTAACCATGATGGAAGCCGATATCTACGTTTGCTATGAACAAGCTGGGTGCCAAGAGAATGTATTAAATATTGCGACGGAATTTCTGAAAAAAGAGTTTGTAGTTCCGGGGAACTTGGAACCTTTCGCAGATGATGTCAGACCTCACACAGAAGTTTTATTTATTACTGAACACGTAGGTAAGCTCTACGCAGCTACAGGGCAATGGATGTTGCCTGAATATACTGGTGCTCAAATTTTAGTTAAGGAAAGTCCCACTGACCTATGGCGTTCATTTAAGGATCTCGGGGTTGTCAGAGCATCTGCTTTAAGTTCCTTTGAGATCCCTGCAGAGTTGAATGCAGATAACTCAGTGGAGGTTCTATTGGCTTTTGGCCGGGATTATCCTGAAGAACCATCTTTAGAGGCCATTCAAGCGCTACCTAAGGGGATTTTTTGGATGGTAGGAGATGAAGGAGAATTTGAAGGTTTCTTCCCACTGCCTTCAGACGGTGATATTCGCTCCTTTTACGCAGTTGAGGAAGGTGATGAATTTGCTTTCTATGCAGGAATCAATCCTTCCGGGATTCTCAGGGGCGTTTGGGACCCCGAGAATCAAAGTATCATTTGGAGTTCGGATGCCGAATTGTCTATGGAAGAGTCTGATCAGCCAGCTCCTCATATTGCCGGCAAAGTTACCGGCTTTGCCTCATGTGGGGGCGACCTTTATGCAACTATCAGAGGACATCTGCTCAGGCGTTCTTCAGAAACTGGTGAGTGGAGCAACATTATCTCTATCCCAGTGACGGGAGATAAAAACAGTGGCTTTCGTGGGTTGACCTGCATTAGTGACAGCAGTGGTCAACCTGCACTCCTAATATCTGTCGAGGGTATCGGAGCAATTTATCGGATCGAGAATTTAGATGGACAACCTACCCCCATACTGGAACTGGATATCCGTCAAGCTATTTCTACGGCCTTAGAACGGAGCGGAGTTGAGATTCCACGCACGGGTAATGGATCTGTTGGTTACGTTATATCATCCTACAACGAATTTACTCCGGTTACCATTAATGACCAGGAAATGCATATGTTTGGGGTTGAGTGGGGGTACCAAGAGGGTATCTGTCCTGAAGGATTGGTGTGTCAACCAGGACCCGGTGCCTTCTCGGCCTATGCTTCTTTCTTTGTTAGAAATGCAACAGGAACCAATCCCCAGTATTCCTTTCAATGCTTAGGAGGGGAAGATTTTACCCCTCAAACTAACGAAGAGTTACCCGTGAGGAGGGGAGAAGCTTTTGTTGCTGTGAGGACAATTCACCCATCTCCCTGGGACCCTTCCAAGATTTATCTCGGGGGTTACGACTCTAACTATATACCTTCGTTCAACACGGCCTGGATTGGTTCTATCAACACTCAGGATATTGGCTTAGCTGAAGAATTTACGTTTGACCAGCGGGCTTTTATGAGCCGCAATTCCCAGTGAGCACCTTTCCTGACGGTAGAGGCGTTGGTTGGGGCGGTCATTGAACTTGTCGCTCGCGGTTGGTGGTATGCAGATGACGGAGTATTGTTGGTTGCGGTGGTGGAATCTCAAGGTCAGGGACAGAGAATGATTTCTCGGGGTTGACTATACACTGTTCAGGGGTAAGGTAGCAGGAGACTTACGATTGTTCCGCTTTTATCGCTCGGGAGTGGTGCTATGGCTCGGTTTGCTCGCTGTGAAGTCTTCGATCCCAAAGAAGTCGCAATCGGTCACATCTTTGCCCGGGTTTGTCGTCGGTGCTGGCTCTTCGGCGACGATCCGGTCTCTGGTAAAAACTTCGACCACCGAAAGGGATGGATTGAGGCCTATTTGCAACAATTCGCCGCTGCCTTTGGGATTGACCTGCTCTGCTTTTTCATTATATTCAATATGCCAGAATCCATCGCTTTTCATATGAAAAAAGGGTAAATAGATCGGTCCTGGATGTGGATAATCAAGGCAACTCCATAGTTCACTCCATGTTTCCCGGATATAAAGATCTATTTTGATGTTTTCCAAATCGATTCTATCATTTTCTGTAAGAAGAAGAATGGATAACAAAAGAATTGGTTTATGGGGAGCAAGACCACGAGAAGTACGGAATTATAAAAAGAAGAAGTACAAAGAGTGGGCGAAAGAAAAAGAATATGGGCATCGTTGGCCCGCAAGTGAAGGAATCTTTTCTGCAGTGAAACGAATGTTTGGAGAAGAGATCATGAGCAATAAGAAGCGAAATATGTATCATGAAGCAAAGGTAAAGTTCTGGGCTTATCAACAATTACGTGATTACGCATAACAAATTAACAAAAAATTTGAACAGTAGCGTAAGCTATACTTATTTTCTAGAATCATGCCACACAGCAGATAAAAATATATTTTGTGTTATCCTGAAATAAGTTCCTCCTTTGGTTGAAGGAGATATTGTTATTTTTTTTGATATTTTCACGATTTGAACAAACAATCAGGTAAATTATAAATATGAGTTTTCTTAAAGTATAACATGATTTTGGGATAAAGGTGAGATGATGAAGACCTTATTTGAAAATGACAATATGTGTATCAATTATGATAGTGAACAAAAAATTGTAGAGGTCATCGGAAAACAGATGTGTGATGATCTTCAGAAAATTAAACAAGCATTTTGTATTATTAAGCAGTATGTAAAAGATGCTTCTGCTGAAAAAATCGTTTTTAAATTAGAAGGGTTCAATACTGTGGGGGATGATGCATTCATATATGATGAACTCTTTCCGTATTTGGGAAAATTGGGGGTGAAGCATCTGGCAGTTATCACTGGGAAGAACCGAAAATCAAAAGTGTTCTTTGAAGAATTGGGACAGTATCTTAGTCCGGTGAGAAAACAGTATCATATTGAATCCAAACAGTTTGAAACAGTAGATCAATGTTTCCGATGGATGGATACGCAGTGATAAAAAAAGAATCCTAAACCTGTTCATTAAATATTCTTCCACCATCAATCATCCATACGAACAAAAGCATCATTATTTATGAAATTTATGTTTTTTTTACAAATTTTTGATCGATGCTACTCTTTTTTCTCAAATTTTTAAATAACATCTAAAAATCCACTGAAAGGTTTCGATTATTTTTTTCTGTAACCCTCATTTTCTTTCTCATTTTTTCCACGTTTATCGGTACTAAAAAAATAGGAAACGTTTAGGTTTTTACAGTTTTAATGCTGGATTAATTTGTTATTTCTCAGTTCAAGATGGAATAACAAAAAACCAAAACGCAATGATCAACACCATTAAGACAGCAATTAAAATGGTGTTCATTCTCTCCTCAACTTGGGAATTCATCTTACCACCTTTCCTCACTATCTAAAAAGATGGCTTCATTTAAATACTTTTTTTGCAGATACATCTACACAAACGTATGTACCCGCTTACTGTGGAAACAATTTTTCTAATCGATTGGGTTTCTATCCTAATCACTTTCTTGTTTTTTCTTTTCAAGTACTTTTTCAATTCGATTTCTAAGATCTGCGATCTCCACTGGTTTTTCAACATAATCATCGCCAAGGAATTCACCGGCATTCTCAGCAATCCGATCTGTTCTTGCTGTGAGAAACACTATAGGAATATCACTCCAAGTGGGATTATCCCGTAGTTTATCATAGACTTCCCATCCACTCATCCCAGGCATCATGATGTCAAGTAAAATTAAATCCGGTCGCCCATCTTCCTCGTTTAATAATTCAAAACATTCCTTTCCACTTCCAGCAGGAATTATCTTGTACTCATCTCCATATGTTTCTTCCAACGCGGTTTGGATCCCAAAAATCTGATCCTCCTCGTCGTCAACTAACATGATTTTTTTCATTTAATAGCTCCCTTCCTTTCACAAACTATGAATGTAAAAGAAGTTATAAATCTTTTTAATGATTATCGCTAATTAAGCCGATATATATTGTTCTTCTTTTTTAGATTGCATCAATGGTAACGTTAGGTGAAAGATTGTACCTTTTCCCAATCCCGGACTCTCCGCCCATATTTTTCCGCCATGTTTCTCTACAATTTTTTTACAAATGGACAAACCTAGGCCAGTGCTTGTAAAATCATGTCTACTTTCATCAGCCTTATAAAACTCGTTAAATATTGCTTCCAACTGATCGGGATTCATTCCAATGCCGGTATCCTTTAATGAGATGAGAACAAAATCATTATCATATTTTTTGGTTTTGATGGAAATCGTTCCTTGTTTTGAACCATATTTCAACGCATTTGAAAACAGATTCTCAATGACTTCTTCCAATTGCAATGAATCTGCATTGATCATTATATCTGAATCGATATCTGTAATAACCTCAACATTACTTTCTTTAAAGGTTGAACTATTCTTTTGAATAACACGTTCAATTAGATCGATAAAACGAATTGGTTTAAGATCAAACTTCGTACTTGGAGCGTTTAGTTTAGCTAGTTTTACCGTTCGAATGACCAAACGTTTCATATAATCGACATTTCGCTCTAGAACCGTTAGTATCTCGATTTTCTTTTCATCATCTTCCTGTTTTTTTAATAAGGGTATAAGATTGATCAACGGCCCAAGTGGATGTTTAAGATCATGACCAAGCTGATCGATGAATGAATCTTTTTGTTTAAGTAACTGGTCAACCTCTTTGGTACGATCCTTCACCCGTTCTTCCAATTCATCATTCAATCGTTTCAAATTCTTCTCAGATTCTTGTAATTGTTCGTTTTTCTCTTGAATTTGTTTTCTTGCTTCTTTTAATGATGAGATGGAATCCTGGAAATCCTCCATGATATTTAATGTTGCCAGTTCATTTTGCTGAAGACGATCTACTCGTTCCGCAAGTTTTCTCTCTGTTTGTTTTAAATCAGTGATGTCACGTATGGAACTTACAATAGTAATTACTTCTTCATCTTTTTTGATTGGAGACCATGAATGTGAAATCCAACGCACAGAATCATCTTTTGTGATGATTCGATATTCAAGATTAGATCCAGGATATCCTGCATATCCTTTTTTCATTGCTTTCTGAACGGATTCTTCATCATCGGGATGTATGATGATGGGCCATGTATCAGATGCCAACATTTCTTCAGGGGAATACCCAAAGATTTGTTCACTTGAGGGACTTACATAGGAGTTGATCCCATTTGGTTTTGTTAAAAGAATCAGATCTTGTGTGTTTTCCACGATACTTTTATACAATTCCTTGCTTTCTTTTAATGCTGAACGAGTCTGATCAAGTTGTTTTTGTAATGAAAAATATGAACTAATCCCTTTGGTTTTCAAATTGCTTTTTTGATCGGGTAAAAGAAATACAAGCGCAATGAACACATAGGCGACAACATACCCAAAGATTGAAAGACTTATTTCTTGAGATGCATGGGCCATACCGGCAACACCAAAGGATCCAACTGCAGCAAGGAAAAGTAAACTCTGAGTGTTTTTCCATTTTATGAATTGATACAATGAAAAGGGAATTATTCCTAATGCTATACTCATTCGAACATACGTAAGGAATCCTTCAATTTCAAATGGTAAAAATACAAAGCTAAAGGTGACTAGGGAAAATATGATGAAAAATAAAAAGCCTCTTTCAAAATTTTTTGAAGGGGAAAAACTTTCAACCACTGCAATAAATAATGCAGTCATCACAGGAAGGGTTACCCATTGAAATAGATTTGAAAATACCATGTTCTCCGTTAACTGAAATGTTTGATTAAATGCATTAAACAAAAAAATGAAAATACTAAAAAAGAAAATAATGGAGAACATAAGCTTTCGTTTATCATAATCTAAGAAAAAGAGGCGCAGGGAATGAATGGAAATACCCAAAGTCAACAGGACGAGGGCCAACCATCCAATAGTAAAGTACATCATGTTAATTCATCTCCATCTTAGACTGATATTGGTTAATCTTTTTTTTTAACTCAACCATCTTTAATTCTCTATCGATGGTCACCTTTTTAAATTGTTCAAGTTCATCGATTTTTTCACGTAATTTTCTTTCAGCTAATATTTGATCCGTTACATCATTGAGGGTGAGTAAATGACCTTCTACCTTGTTTCGTTTATCCATTAAGGGGTTCATTGAAATCTCAAACCATTTATCTACTGTGTCACTGTGCATTTGTACGATCGATGAATTGATTCCTACTTCATTAACTACGCCATGTGGAAATATTTGGTCAAATAAAGAATTTATCAAACATCCTTTAACCTGTTTTTCAGTTGTTGATAGGTAGCTTTGTCTTAGTAAGGCTTCGGCAGCATCATTCTGATCAACGATTATCATATTCTTATTCAACACAAAGATAGCTTGTGTGAAATGATCAAAGATTTCATCACGAGCTGCCGGGATCAACTCAAGGAACTTGTAATAAAAAATACTGAAGAAAAAACTTATTGCAGTTACCATGAATAACAGTGGGGTGATATCAAAACCAAAAGGAAAACGAATGAAATCAAAGACAATAATGATGTTACCTATAAAAGGGATGGATACGCCGAATAATAGAACAAGATTTTGTTTTGAAAAAATATCTTTTTTCCCAAACATGTTAGTTAGGAACAATACAGTCCCAATAAATATCAATCCATATGAATAAATAGTATGTATCCAAAAGAAGATATCGGCTGTTGCAGATACAATACTAATTTGGTTGTTTCCAATAAATAAAATTTCATTCCAGAAGAGATGATGCAATGAATTGGAAAACAGCATGATGATTGAAAGTATGGGAATGGCGAGAATCAGACCGATGATTTTTTTAGGAATTGACTTTTTTCTCTGGGTATGTAACACTGAAAAAAGAAACCATGATGCAGGAGTAATGGCAATGCCAACATATTTCAATTTCGCAAAAAACAATGTTAGTCCCTGATCTAAAAACACTATCTCAAAGGCATAAAATAAAGACCATAATGTAATGCTTGCTAGTAATATGGAAAACCAAAATAGGTTCTGGGATTTATTCTTTTTTAAGACAAAGACCATCAAGATCAGACTTAAGATACTTGCAGCAAATAATGGACCAGCAAATAATATAACTCCAACATTCATGATTAAGTTCATCCCATCAATGACCAGATTCATTTAATTCCTTTTTAAGTTTTTTATTTTCTTTTTTCAACTCAACCATCTTTAATTCTCGGTCAACTGTTACTTTTTTATATCGTTCCAATGTATCAATCTTTTCTTGCAATTCTTTTTTTGCCCGTTTCTGTAGTGTAATATCTGTCATTACTGTCAAGAAACTTTTTTCTTTTTGATTATCAATGATTTCACCTGAAAATAAACCAGTTATAATCGTTTTGTCCTTTCTTCTAACTTCCAATTCAATGTTTTTAATGCGACCATGTTTAGCAAGCAAATTGGAAATATATCGCTGTTTTTCAGGTTCAACGAAAAGATCCAATTCTTCACTTGTCCGTCCGATGATTTCTTCTGGAGAATATCCAAGTTTCTCTGAAAATGCTTCATTTATTTTAACAAAACGTTTATCAGTTAAACTACTCACTGCCATAAGAGCAGGATTGTTATCAAACATTTTGTAAAACGTATCCAGAGCTGCTTGTTGTGTTGAAATATCCTTTGAAATACCAAATATACATTCCACTCCATCCCATATGCCAGACCATACGCGAGTTTCTACCGGTAAATATGTACCATCTTTTTTCTGCAAAGGTAATTGGCACATATTTCGTTTACCTTCAATCATTTCAGCAAAGATTTTTTCCGCTTCATTTCGATGCTTTTGAGGATGTACATCAGCGATATTCATCTTTTTTAATTCTTCGAGAGAGTAACCAAGTTTTTTTGATGAAGCAGAATTTGTAAATATGATTTTTCCCTTCTGATTTCCAATAAATATTGGATCGTCCATGGTTTCAAAAAAAGTGCGGAAGTTCTCTTCACTTTTCATAATCTTTTCTTCAGCTTTTTTTAAATCTGTGATATCGATAGCCATTTCAAATCTTACTTTTTTGTCATCAATCCAATCAATAGCTTTATCGATACAGCGATACCAATGATTATTCATTTCATTTTGAAAATTCCATATATAGGTTTCTCCAGGATTGGCAAAGATTTTTTGATTGGTGCAAAACGGGCAAGGCTTATCTCTGTTTTGTAATATTTTGTAACATTTTTTCCCTTCCCAATCATTACCCCATTTCTTTGATCCTGATTCATTCAGATAAAGAATATTGTATGTTTCTGGATCAGATATATACACGACTTCATCCATATTATTAAAAATTGCTAATAACTTATCATGTTGTTTCGTTAATTTTTTCTTCAATGTTTTCTCTTCCGTGATGTCCCTGGTCAACCCTTGGATCCCAATTGGTTTTCCCTGTTCGTCGCGAATGAAAGAAAGATGCATTGAAATATTGATGATGTTACCGTCTGAAGTATAATGCTCCAGTTCAATGATGCGCGATCTGTTTTTATCAATGGATGGGTCTTTTTCCTTTTCCAATTCCTCGTTCAATACAGCTTGGATTTTTTGAATTGATGCGGGGGGATGTTTTTCCTCCAAATCTTTTTTTATATAAATTTGTGGAGGTTCATCTAACATTTTTTCAACAGATGGACTCACATATGTTGTGTTTAAGTTCAGGTCAGTGGTAAATACCACATCAGTGAGATTCTCGGTAATTTGACGGAGTTTTTTCTCACTTTCTCTAATGTTTTTCTCTGCTGCTTTTCTTTCAGTGATATTTCTACATATGCCTTCCACGGCAATAATGTTTCCTTCTTCATCAAAGATCCCTTGATTCGATTGAAGAATCCATCGTTCATTTTGTTCTGGATCAATAATTTTATATTCAAATGTTTTTGGAACAATGCCCTTTAGAAGATCATTCCAAGCATTGATAAAAAATCCTTTAAAATCCGGATGAATCATCTGTTGAATCATTCTAGGGTGATTGAGAAAGTCGTCTGCTGAATATCCAAAGACCTCTTTTGCAGCAGGATTAAAATACTCATACGTCCCATCAGGTAAAGACATCATATATGCTGCTTCGTTTAAATTTTCAAATAATGTTTTATATTTCTTTTCACTTTTTTCCAATGCCATAAGTGAATTTCTTTGTTCTGTTACATCTCGAAAAATACCTCTTGTCGAAATAAGTTCACCATCAACAATATATGCATTGATATTTCCACTAACATAAATGTCTTTACCGGATTTAGTTTTAAAAACGACTTGGACATCTTTAAATGATTCTCCTTTTGAAAGTTTTTTAAAAATCGTTTCACAATGTGAAATATAATCCTTTTGTAAGATATCAGTGAAATGAAGTTTTTTGATTTCTTCATCTGAATATTCCAAGACTTCTTTCCATTTCTTATTAACAAATTTAAAAAAGCCATTGGCATCCACACTTTGAATGAGATCATTAGCATTATCAAAAAAATCTCTTAGTTCTTTTTCACTTTTCTTTATTCTCTCCTTTTGAGTTTTTTTGTCACTGATATTTCTAACGATTGCTTGTATCCCTGTCTTTTTACCGTTTTGTGTTAATAATCCTACTCTAATCTCAGCGGTAAACACGGTTTTATCTTTTCGTCTAATATCAATTTCAAAAGGATCAACGATCTTACCACGAATAATTGAATGAAATATCTTTAGATACGTTGCTATTTCTTTCATGTCATACTTGCCTATGTCAGAAAACTTATGTCCAATGAGATCCTCCTTAGGATAGCCTAGAAGTTTTACAGCAGAAGCGTTACAGGATCGAACAATGCCTTTCAAATCAAGAACGAAGATGCCATCAGGTGATAATTCAACAACTGAATGATAGAGTTTCTCTTCTTCTTGAAATTCAAGGGTCGTTGGCTGAGATTCTTCGATGAAGCTTGTAGATTTAAAAAAATCATCATCTGATTCGTCATATGCTCGTTGGGTTAGTTTAGCATCTTCAATTGAATGATGTATATTGCTTTTCAGAACTCCAAGTTTTTCAGCTTCGCGAAGTTGTTTAACAATATTTCTCTCCTCAGAATCATTAGACATGGTTATTCACATTCTCTTTTCTATGTTTAGATATAAAGAATATAATTTCTTCAAATAAACCCTGTTTCTTTTAATCAAAACAGCGCATCTCCACCACTAGATTAAGATGGGATAAAAACAATTTTCAGATATTTAACATTGTTGAATTAATTCATTTTTTGATAATAAACGATAATTCAATATTAAAAATCGGCATGTGATGGTAGCAATCGGTGGATATTAAATATCCCCGATGCTTTCAACTTAGAATTTACAAATAGGTATCAAATACCCTTTGTTTCTAAGTTCACATACCATATAAATTAATATTTATTATTATATTTAAATATTTCTTAAAAATATTTGGTGATATGATTCCCTGTTACAAGAAATAGTACAGAATCCTAGAAGGAAAACAATATCAATAAGACCTAGAATTATTATACCATATTAAACAGAGCAAATTAAAAGTGAATGTTATGGATCAAATCAAACATGTGGATACAATCATGGAGATCTTACAATCCTATTATTCTAATCATCCTAAACCACTTGTTTCACGAGATAAATGGACAATTATTCCAAAAACACCATATACTGTGCTCATTTCGTGTCTACTTAGCCTTCGGACCAAAGATGAAGTGACTGAAGAAGCATCAATTAGACTCTTAACTGAATACAATACTCCACAACAAATGATGGCTTTACCTGAAAAATCCATCAAAGACCTGATCTATCCTGTAGGTTTCTATAAAGTAAAAGCAAAACGGATAAAGACGATATCAAAAACACTTGTGGAAATCTATGGGGGTATCGTTCCAAAAAAGTTCAGCACCCTTCTTAGCTTACATGGTGTTGGCCGGAAAACAGCAAACATCGTCATGGTCTATGGCCATAATGATTTTGATTATTTGCCAATAGATACCCATTGTCACCGGATACCAAATCGTATTGGGTGGATAACAACAAAAACTCCTGAAGAAACGGAAAAAAAACTTAAAAAGTTTCTTCCAAAAACCTATTGGAAAGAATTCAATCATCTCTTTGTAACCTTTGGACAAACCATTTGCACCCCATTATCGCCATATTGCAACAAATGCCCAATTAAAAATTACTGCCAACAAAAGAATGTAATAAAACATAGATAAAATGAAAAAAGAAAATAATCATGTTTTATAGGATTTAATATGCTCCTCGATTTCTTTAAGAGAGATATCATTATTGTCATTCATCATATCAATTATTTGTTCTTTCTCAGACCATTCAGCATAATATTTCTTCTGTTTTTCATTCTTTGAAAACGTAACGTTTTTTTTCTCAGCAAGCGCTTTTAACTGTTGCAAAGATAATTGCGTTAGGAGTTCTTTCTTAATAGACATCTTTTATCCAACCTCATGAACCTATTAGTGTTTTTAACCTAGCGTATCTGACTACTCCATTAAAGCTTTCCTTCTCATCTTTTGCTTTCTAACTCATCATCCAAAAAATATTTTAGCAATCTCATAGAGATCCATCTTAACCGTTTTAGATTCACCCACCGCTTCTTCAAGAGTTACAGGTACAATCTCATCACCTTGTAAAGCGACCATCATTCCAAACCGTCCCTCTTTAATCAAGTCCACTGCTTTGACACCAAATCGTGTAGCAAGCACTCGATCATGGGCGGTTGGCGTCCCACCACGTTGCACATAACCAAGAATAGTCACCCGAGTATCAACTTGTAGCCGATTATTGATCTCACGAGAAATAGAATGGGCAATACCTCCTAGAAGAACATGGCCAAACTCATCCTTTTTATCAGATTGGGTGACAACCATCCCTCCTTCCTTAGGTTTTGCTCCTTCGGCAACTACAACGATACTAGATGTCTTACCTTTATCATATCGAGATTTTAAATTTTTACATACGTCCTCAATGTCAAATGGCACTTCAGGAATAAGAATTTCATCAGCTCCACCGGCAATACCCGCAATCGTTGCAATCCATCCGGCATGTCTTCCCATCACCTCAACTACAATGACCCGTTGATGCGATTCAGCGGTGGTACGCAATCGATCAATTGCTTCGGTCACGATGGAAATAGCGGTATCAAAACCAAAGGTGTAATCCGTTCCAGAGAGATCATTATCAATGGTTTTTGGTACGCCCACGACCGGAATGCCTTCTTTGTTGAGTTTCAGCGCAACACCAAGAGTATCATCCCCGCCAATGGCAACCAATGCGTCGATATCAAAACGTTTTAGATTATCCTTGACCTTTTGCACATCCCCAGGTTTTTTGTAGGGGTTCGTTCGAGAGGATCCCAGTATTGTTCCACCTTTTGGAAGAATGTCTGAAACGGCATAATCGGTAAGTAACTCGATTTCACCATCAATTAAACCCTTCCATCCATTTCTAATACCAACAATATCCCAATCATATTTGATACTAGATCGTACAACTGCTCTGATGACTGCATTTAAACCAGGGCAGTCACCACCACCTGTCAACACACCAATTCTTTTCATTATCTATAACTCCATCTTTCCATTTCTAATTAAAGGTTGCAATTCCTGAGTGCTGAACCCATCTATCAATTTTTGTTTTAAAACTTTTTTGATTACGTACTTTTAATTGAATTATGCCATATTATAGACGATCTAGGACTCTACTTGCTTTTTTCGCTGAATCATGCCACCGTGGTTTATAGGTTTTCCGAATCAATCTATCGTATTCATCTAGATCCATATGTTCAAGCATTTTTTTTCCTTTCTCAAAATTTCCACGAATGTTCTTATTGATTGCCCGTCCAGTTCCTCTGAACAGAAAAAAAGGTAAGCTCATGAAAAATTTAAAGCCAATGGGTAATCCTTCCGGTTTCCAGATACCGTGAGCAGGTTTGATCCATAACTCAGCTGGATCTTCTCCAAAATGTGGGATTGGGATTTTTTGAGGTGGAGCATGGTAGAAATCTGCAGAAACATCACAGATCTGCCATTGACCATTGACAAAGACTTCACCACTTCCATGTAACACAAAAAAATTCAAAGCATCGACCCATTTTTTAACGAGAGGATCGGCAGCAACATAGATGTTATAAAGTTCTTCTACCCCTTGAAAACTATACAATCGATATCTTCCCTTGATACCTGCAACTCTACATAATGCAAGAAACAGATTTAATTTATCAATGCATGTTCCATGGCCGCGACGTAAACATTCCACCGCGCTTTTCGGTGGGGAAAAATCAATACGAACATCCATGTTCACGAACTTATATACGGTTTTGGCATACTCAAAATCAGATTTTTGAAATGCTCCTAGTTTGTGGGCCATTGCAATGATTTCAGGCTCATAAGGATTGCATAGAAATGTTGGTCTAAGATAACGTTTATTCGACCTAAAATATTTCATATCTTCTGAAAAATCTGCAATGGTATAAGGTAATTTTTTTGGGTGTAGATTCAATGGTCCTTCCTTACAGCCTTTATTTGCATTTAAAACCAATAATGGATGACGAATGGAAAGCCACAGTAAGGTGGGGATTGTACGGGCAAAAGTCTTTGTCCAGTTGATATCAAAAAAATAACCTTTCTCTTGCCATTCCCGTAATTTACCCATTCACCTTCCACCTTCTACCTTTCGAAGTTCCTCGGCCATCATGCCTCTCATTAAATTTGCACATCCCTTTGCTTCAGCGCCAGCAATACGTGAAATATCAGATTCCAACACGTACCCAGTTTTTTCACAGATGGGGCAACGTTTCAACAGTTTCACTCGATCTCCGGTCATGATGAATCCAGGATAGCTATGGGCAATTGGGTCAAGAAAAGCGAATCGACCAAATTTGCCAAAGCCCAGTACTCCTTCATTATCATCAAGGACCATGGGGTGGATCCAAGGATGTAAGTGTTTATATCCTGCTTCACAGGAAACAGCTAGACCATTCATCTCACTCATTCCATACACATCGACATATGATGAGCGAGGTATACCTAATGTTTTTTCAACTAAACCGGCAAATTCATCCAATGGTACTTTTTTATTTTCAAATATTTTCCATCCTCCCCCGGTGAAGACGACACTGTTACTTTCACCAAGATCAAGTTGGATATCTTCTTTTTCCATGATCATCATCATGCTGAACAATTGAAACGGTGGTGAGATAATGATTGTTTGTTCATTTTTTTGATCAAGATGTTTCAATAATTCAAGAAGGATTTTTTCACCTTTTATCATTGCTTTCTTTAACTTTTTTAGTATCAACTTCTCTTTTAGGTTTTTTGCATAACCGGTGGACATCAATCTGGCGATGGTCATGCTGATTTCTCGTTCGGTGAGGAAATGACGATGCTCTTTTGAGAACACTTTCCCCCCCTCACTTAACCATCTACCAATCGTTAGAAATGTATTTGGTGAACCGGGATAGACGTAATGAGGATCATCATCAAGGATCGATGGTATTTGTAATAATGTTTTTACTGCTGCATAATAGAACCGTTGGTATGTTACTTTATCTCGAAACATTAGACTATAGTTACCTGTTGTGCCCGATGAGTGATTGACGAGTCCTTCTAATCGGGCTTCAGTCCATCGGAGAAATCCTTGCATGTTTCGTCCACGGTAATTGTATTCTCCGATGTCTACAGTTGAGATCTTTTGTAGCCATTCAAATATAGCTTTTGGATTCTCTTCAGGATACTCTTTGAAGAATGTATCTGGAACCATAGGTATTTCTTCTAAATTGGTTTGGTCCTTTAGTTGATCTGGGGTGAAATTATATTCTTTGCATAATTGATGATAGAATCGACTGTTTTTATAATGATGATCGACGCTTTCTCTTATAGCCATGAATCGGTTTTGTTCGGTTTCTTCTAGTGGAAGTGTAAAATAATCATTGCTTTCATATATCATATGATCAATAGTTGACCATTGGTTCCTTGGGCGGCCGAAAAGTGTTTCTGCTCGTTTCCAAACGTTACTGTTGAAAGAAGAGGTCATTTTTATTTCAGTCTCCTAAACCTGTTTGGTACTGAACTCAGGAATATAACAATTGTTATTTGAATATATATTAATATATACATTTCTGTTTTTTTGAAGTGGCACCATACAGAGAGTATTATAGTAAAAAAATACCAAAATCATACTTATATATTTTTCCAATGTATCTGACGACAATTGCAGAAAATAACAAGAGATACAAAACATTTGGCAATCTCAAGGGTATAACCGCGTTCTATCCCTCGGAAACAATATACACTCACGAATATTTCTCATATCCAACAACTCCATCATAAACCGCTCAAGACCAAAACCAAAACCACCATGCGGCGGCATACCAAACTGAAAACCCTTCAAATAGGATTCAAACGCATCAAGATTCATATCTAAAGCCTGCATCCGATTCTTCAACAAAGTCAAATCATGGATCCGCTGACTTCCAGAAGCAAGCTCAACGCCCTTACATTCCAGATCAAAACCACATGAATATTTTTCCTTCTTAGGCATCGTATAAAATGGTTTAGCAGACAATGGATACGTTGTAATGAAATAAAAATCATCACCCTCTTCGCTCATAATCGACCCAAGTAATCGTTCTTCTTCAGTGCCTAAATCCTCACCCCATTCAACAACACAATCCCGATCAGCCAACAATGATAACGCATCATCATAAGTCACCCGACGAAACGGAATTTCTGGAATGGAAATAGATCTATCCAATACACTAAGAGCATTTGTTTCTTTACTTGCTCTCGTCCACATCGAAGCAACTAATTTCTCCAGCACCTGCATCACATCTTCTTCACTTTCAATAAACGCAACCTCAAGGTCAACCGCAGTAGATTCGTTCAAATGACGTCGTGTATTATGCTCCTCAGCTCGAAAATACCAAGCAATCTCATACACCCTATCAAGACCAGTACCCATCAACATCTGTTTATACAACTGAGGAGATTGAGCTAAGAACGCATCACGCTCAAAATAACCAACCTTAAATACATCCGTACCACCCTCAGAAGATGTCCCAATCAACTTTGGCGTATGTACTTCTTCAAAATCCATGGATCGAAGTGTATCATGAACGGCCCCGATCACTGCAGATCGAATCTTAAAAATCGCTTGCACATCGGCTTTACGTAAATCAATGAAACGATTATCAAGTCTTGTATCCAAATCAGCATCAACCTTATCTACAACACCCAAAGGTAATGGAGAATCAGAAACAGATAACACCGAAACCTTTTCAGGAATAACCTCAAAACCATTCCGAGCCTTTTCGCTCTTCTGACATAAACCGATAACTGATACTACAGATTCCCGGGGAAGATTCACAAGCTCTTCAAAAATCTCAGGATGTTCCTTCTTCAAACCAGTTACTTGCAAGGTTCCCTTCTTATCGCGGATGATAATAAAAGCAATAGAACCAAGATTTCGAATATCTTCAACCCAACCAGCAATCGTAATAGTCGAACCAAACTGCTCATCATTTACATCTAACGAATAATGACTCCGTAACAAGCTCATGACCTACCAGAAACAAGACCTATTACTTTAGTCTTTTTGAAAACGAGAACAAATTGTTGTAAGAATTACATCAAGAGCATCCTGATTTTTCCAATCATTCTTCAATTGTACTAATTCATTAACACAAGCATGTTTCAACCTTTCAATCCAATAAGATATACGGGGTATCGCTCGAACCACGTTATCCACAATCGTTATATCCGCGGTTTGCGCAGTCCTGGATAACGGATTCAGATCAATGGTAATCACAATTTTTCCCATCTGCCGTAACGCCAAACATCGATCGCCATCCTCCAAAGGAACAAGAACAACATCAGCTTCATAAATGCCTTTTTCCTCACATCTTCCACGATCATGATTCAAACCCTCAATTCGAGCTTGGGCTTGTTTACCCAAAATATGAGATCCGCCTGCTGATTCCATTTGAGAAACCAAAAGATTTACTCTTTTTTCTGTCCGATGGAACAAATTCACCTCAATAAATGAAGGAATCATCTCAGATAGCCTAACAATTTCCTTTGCAACCAATGCCACCACATTACCATTCACTGATATCACTGGATGCTTAGCCAAAAGAAGAACTGAAGCAGCTGTTTTAGCGGCCTGATCAGCAACCATATTTGTTTTTTCACCAATTAAATAATCAAAAGCTTCACCACGCCCATGGGCGATAAGCCCTGTTTCATGAACACAACCTTGCTTGTACCCATCAGCAATACGCTCCCTTAACATCAATGACTCATATCGAGGATGGGATCTTGGAATAGTTGATGACATAGAATAAGACTAAGTAAAAACACCCATAAAAAAGTAATTATAAAAATAAAAAGGAAAAAGAAAAAAATGAAATTTGATTAACCATACATATTTGGTTGAGGCGCACGACCAGAGGAAACCATAGGTTTTGCCTGTTTATGGAATTTCTGAAGTTGACTTTCTATTCGTTCAGATTCCTCATACAACGGTGCAACATTGATTTCTGCATCGATAATAGCAGCAATCACATTAATCGCTGCTGCTGCAGCACGAGCATCAGGATATTTTGGATGAGCCTCGGTCAAAATCGAAATAACATCGAACTGGGACTGTTTTCCCTTATTCAACAACACCCCTGACACACCAGCAATGATTCCATTTTTAAACTGAGGTATTTGTTTCATTGCCAACTGTTGGCGAATATCATTTGTTGATCCGATAGCATAAGCTTCTGCAACAGAACACTCATTTTCCTTACCTTCTACCACCATTCCTTCAGGAGAAATCAACAATCCACAGTTTTTCTTGTCTATCCACTGCATAATAGCACAAGAGATCTCATTGATCAAATTCGGCTTAGGTTTGAATTCAGAGACGAATACAACAATTTTTTGCCCATTGGGCTGGATACCTGCATAGATCCTAACAGGAGATAATGGCTCTCCAGTATGAACAACAGATAACGCAGGAAAATCATTGGAATCCAACGCACCAACCTGCTTTAAATTCAATGCATCTATCAAATAATTTGCTGCAATCGTACTAACTAATCCTATAGAAGGAAAACCAGCAATCACTGTAGCTCCTTTGAGGTCAACATCATCAAAATCAACAATTTCTATCTTGTTTTGGTCCAAACATGCATCACCATCCAAAAGCCCATATATTCTTTCTCAGATTTAAAGTCATTGGTCGATTTGGTCGATTTAAAAAAAAGTGAGATGAAGATATTATTTTGTTTTTTTAGCCTTTTACCACACCTAAAGGCTCCAGACGGACAACCTTTTTAGAAATCCCTGCACCGTCTACAATATTTACCACCTCTCGAATGTCTTTATATGAGCCTGATGCTTCTTCTGCAGCAACTTTAAGACTCGCCGGATGGACATAGATACCACGACGACCCAGTTCTTCAACGATGTCTTCACCTCTGAATTGCCTAACAGACTGATTTCGGGACATCACCCGACCAGCACCATGACAAGTTGAACCAAAGGTTTCTTCACTTGCATCAATGCCATGGAGTACATAACTTTCAGTTCCCATATCACCAGGGATCAACACTGGTTGACCAACATCCTGATATCTTGAAGGAATCTCAGATCTACTGGGACCAAAAGCCCTAGTTGCACCTTTTCTATGAACGATCAATTTCCGTTTTTTTCCATCAACAACATGTTCCTCCCTTTTGGCAATGTTATGACACACGTCATACACGATATGCATCCCCAAGTCCTCAGCAGAGCGTTTTAACACAGATTCAAATGATTCACGAACCCAATGAACGATCATCTGACGATTACACCATGCAAAATTTGCAGCACATGCCATCGCTTTCAAATAATCTGACCCCTCGTTAGAATTTACCGGAGCACATGCAAGTTGCTTATCTGGAAGCCAGATATTATATTTCTTTACTGCTCTTTCCAAAACTCGTAAATGATCTGAGCATACCTGATGACCAAAACCCCTGGAACCTGTATGAATCATCACCGTTATTTGTCCTTTTCTAGTAATCCCATACGCTTTTGCTACCTTTTCATCGTAAATATCTGCAACCCTTTGGATCTCTAAGAAATGATTTCCTGCACCAAGTGAACCAACTTGGGGAATACCTCTCTGAATTGCTCTTGAAGAGATCTTAGCAACATCTGCTTCATTTAAACATCCTTCCTCTTCAAGCATCTTTGGATCTTCATCCCAACCATAACCTTGCTCAACCGCCCAGCGAGCACCCATCGTAAGCATGTCAATTAGTTCGGATTTACTCAATCGAACTTTTGCCTTTGAACCAAGGCCCGATGGAACATTTTGAAACATCTTATCGACCAAACGATGGATAATGTTCTGATTGAGGTTTTCTTCAGATAAATTCGTTCGAACAAGTCTGACACCACAATTGATATCAAAACCCACGCCACCCGGTGAAATAACTCCATCTTCAGCATCTGTTGCAGCAACACCACCTATTGGAAAGCCATATCCCCAATGGATATCCGGCATGGCCATTGCTTTACCAACAATTCCTGGAAGCATGGTCATATTGGCTGCTTGCTCAGGTGCATTATCTCTCTTTAACTGTGGTAACATCTCATCTGAAGCATAAATAAGAGCAGATGTTTTCATCTGGAGTTTGTTTTCCTTTCCTTTATATGTTGAGGGAATTTCAAATCTGAAATCATCGATTTTATGTAGTGGACCATTCCATGTCATAGATCATACCATCTAATCCATAAGAATGACCAGATTAATAAGTCTTTGATAAAAAAAGGATTATTTTTGCTTCCGTCTAATATAAGGTACACCGGTTTTTCGGTTAATTTTCACTTCATACCCTTCGGGTAGATCAGTTGGATCACCTGTCTCAGGTACTTCTTTAGCGAAAAAATGAATAGTTCGTTTATCTTTGTCATTGATGGTGATTGTTTTTTGATATAATGTATAATCACCATACTGAAAACCAGATTTTCCAGAGGATCTCTTGTCATCCTTCATGAGATTCTCAGATTCTTTTGCTTTTTTCAAAGATTCATCCTTTGAAATGGAATTTAGTTCAGAACTATCATTGGACGTTGATTCCTTTCGTTCACCCAATGGTTCCCAGATGGAAGAATTTTTTTCAAAAGATTTTTTGACACGGGTTTCCTGATCATCATCTGATTTACTTTTTTCACTAAATTCTACGTTACGCTTTTTTCGAGATTTAATGAAGGATTGTTTTTCATTTGGAGAAGAATTTTCATCCTTTTTTATTTCACTCGGTTCCTCAGATATTTCAGTTTCTTCTACCGCTTCCCATTGAGGTAGTGATTCTGCGTCTTCATCCGTTTCTGAACTGATTGTAACGGTTAATGGTTCTTCATCTATAGTTTGTTCATCTTGTTGCTTTCCGTCTGGTTTCACTTCGATGAATTCGGGGATTTGATCCAATTCAACCTGTGGCTTTTCAACTTCAAACAATTCATCATCTGATACCTTTAACTCAGAAGCAGGAGTTACTGTTATTTCTTCCGTTTCATGTTCATTTGTTAAAACCGGTTCATCTTCCTTTGTAACTTTCTTTTGATTCAAAGGTTCTTGTTTTTTATGGATAATCACCCTGGGGGTAAGATTCGTATCCGAATCAGGTTGGGATAGGGGAATCTTTGGGTGCGAACCATGTTCAGAAGATAACCGTCTTTTCAACGAATCAAGGTATTCATCATCATTTTTTCCAGAGGATGAAAGTGAAGGATCATCTAATATATGATGAATTTTTTCTAAGAGTGCTTTATCAGATGATTTTTTTGACATGATGGGCATCTCCTCTCAGCGCAAGATAGCAGAGGAATTATTATTTTTTTCAAAGGAGCATAAGAACATCAATATCTCCTTAGAATCAACTATAAACAGATAGTACGTTTACAAGCTATATATATGTTTGTGCATAAAAACCCAGCGTTTTTCCGCAAGAAATAAATTTTTATAATTAAATTTTATATAATTGATTCTCATTAAAAACTTTATTAAACTCACATTTTATCACTAACCCTTTGATTCCAATGGATTTTACAGGAAAAGATATCATATCGATCAAGGATCTCTCCAAATCTGAAATTAATCATATCCTGCAATATGCAGAAAAAATGATACCCTATGCCAAAGGAGAAAAAATAACCAAACTGCTTCAAGGAAAGATATTATCTTCTTTGTTTTTTGAACCAAGTACACGAACACGACTCAGCTTTGAAAGCGCGATGAACCGTTTACATGGCAGAGTCATCGGTTTTGCAGATCCAACAGCAACTTCACAAAAAAAAGGCGAAACCCTTGCAGATACTATCCGTATGGCTGATGCATATAGTGATGTCATCGTCATACGTCATCCCTCAGAAGGTGCTGCTCGACTGGCAGCCAACTTTTCTGATGCACCCATCCTTAACGCTGGAGATGGGGCCGGACATCATCCAACACAATGCCTTCTTGACCTTTTCACAATCCATCAGGAAAAAAGGCAGATTGGAAATCAAAACATCGTCCTCCTCGGAGATCTCAAGTACGGCAGAACAGTTCACTCCTTAGCGTATGCCCTTTCTCTTTATGGTGCAGATCTAACCTTTGTGTCACCTAAATCCCTATCAATGCCTCGAGAAGTGATAAATGAATGTAAGAAACTAGGTGTGGAGCCAAGATCCACGACCAAACTGGAGAAAGCACTTGCCGATGCAGATGTATTATATGTCACCCGCATTCAAAAAGAACGATTTCCTGATTTAGAAGAATACAATCGGGTTGTTGACATGTTTCAAATTAATTCATCAATCATCCAAAAAACAAATGAAAAACTTATCATCATGCATCCTTTACCTCGAGTAACAGAGATTACTCCAGATGTGGATACTACACAACATGCAATGTATTTCAAACAAGCGTTCAATGGAGTACCAATCAGAATGGCCCTTCTTTCACTGATCATGGGGGTGAAATTATGAGACCGATGAAAATACCTTTAATTAAACATGGCACCGTTATTGATCATATTTCTGCAGGAAATGCAATAAAGGTCCTTCGTATCCTTGACATCCCCCAAAAACAAGAAGGATCCACTGTCAGCGTAGCTATCAATGTCAAAAGTCGCATGGGGAAAAAGGATATTGTGAAAGTAGAGAACAGAGAGATAGCTCATAACGAAGTTGATAAGATCGCATTGGTGGCTCCAAAGGCAACTATTAACATCATCAGGGATTATGAAGTCGCAAAGAAACATGAAGTCGAACTTCCCGATGAACTAGTCGGTATTGCGACATGTTCAAACCCAACCTGTATCTCAAATGCAGGGGAACCAGTTTCAAGCCGATTCATTGTATTGGACAAAGAAAAACCGCGTATACAATGTTATTTCTGCGAACGAGAGCCTGATGATATTTCATCAAGAATAATCTGAAAATAATAATTTAAGACCTATCAGCAAGTTCTTTTGCTCTATCTAGCCGGATTGTCCCTTCTTTGACCATCTGATCTGCGATCCGGTCGATATTATCCCCTTGTGCACCGGCCATCATCGCGATGTTTTTTGCATGAAGGGACATATGTCCTTTCTGAATGCCAACTGTCGATAACGCAAACACTGCAGCAAAGTTTTGTGCCAACCCAACGCTTGCCACAAGTTCTGCTAATTGCTGAGCTGAGGTCACATTCATCATTTTCTTACAGATCTTTGCTGTGGGATGAATACTTCCAGCACCACCAATGATACCCAGTGCAAGAGGAAGGGTTATCTCTCCAACTAGATTACCTGTTTCATCCTTGTAATACGATGTCAATGAGGTATACTGACCATCACGAGCCGCATAGGCATGGGCTCCTGCTTCTATCGCTCGAAAATCATTTCCCGTGGCAATGATTACTGCATCAATCCCGTTCATTATCCCTTTATTATGGGTTGCTGCTCGGTAAGGGTCAATTTTTGCTAATTCAACTGATTCCAGAAATGCATCTATAACCGATTCACCGCCTAAAAGATCTTTGTCAAAGACCGCCCGAGCAGTAACTAACCGTTGATCTGCTAGATTTGAAAGGATTTTCAATCGAACATGACCTTCAGATAATTCCTCAATGACTGGTGCCAATGCTTCAACCATGGTATTGACCGCGTTTGCCCCCATAGCATCTTTTACATCGACATATACATGTACAACGATCATCTTTCCATAAGAGCTATTCAAGATTCTAATGTTAAGGTCTTTTGCACCACCGCCAAGATCGTTTAATATCTTATCCTGTGCATTGGCAACAGCGAGTAACTGTTCTTTTTTATCTAAAATCCGTTCAGATGCCGTAGCAACATCATCTACATCCATTATTTGAATCTGTCCGATCATAATTGGAGGAGTTGACTCTGTTCGAAAACCACCATGTTTTCGAGCGATTTTTGCAGCTTTACTTGCCGCGGCAACCACACTTGATTCTTCAGTGGCCATGGGAATCAACACATCTTCATTGTTCACTCGAAAATTCAATGCAACTCCAAGAGGTAAACTGAAAATACCAATGACATTTTCGATCATTCGATCGGCTAGATGCTCATCCAATGAAGACAACAAAACTGATTTTTCTTCATCGGTTAATTCAGCTATTGAAGAGATGAGAGATATGCGCTCATCAATTTCTTTTTTATAAAAACCTGAAATGCTTGAAGTCTTGTTCATTTCCATTTTGCTCACCTCGAATAAAAAACCTTAATCTTTTTCTTAGCAATGGCTACACCTCATTTAAATATTTGGAGAAATCATATCGATTGTTGTCGAAAAAACGCTGAAAACCTCATGGCAAAAAATCTGTGGGTTTCAACAATTTTTACAGCAATTATATGCATATCCATACGGACCACTATCTGCGAAAAAGGTACTTAAAAGACGTTACCATTCTTCGGATTGGAAGGAATCATGGCTGGTAGTTTTTTTGTGCATCCCATCCCATCCTAATTATCCAGCCTTTTCTCCTTCTTTCATGATTGTTTTTTATTATACTTTTTACCGGACATGCTCTCTGATTCTTACCGCCTGACCAAAACTAAACCAACCCATCTCACATGGTGAAAGAAGACATTGACCAACAGCAAGGAACTCATCATTTTCTGAGACCACAATACATTCATCATATGGTCGTAATGTATCATCAACTGAAGTGACAAATTTGGAAAAAACACTTTTTCCTTCTTTAACAAACGGTACCGCATCATCATCGATAAACACACGGAAGCGAGGGGATCGACAATGTTTATGAATTGTTTTACCACCATGTAATTTCAGGGTGAACAGACCATCTGATGCACGCATTGAAACGACATGATCTCCATTGACAAAGACGTTTCTGATTTTTTTTGTTTTTTTAGATTTCGCTAATGAGATAACTCCTTGAAATAATACATCTGCGATATCTGAACCAAACTGCATCTGAGAAACACACTTTACTCGAAGTTCATCAAAAAAAACATGAAGTTTTTCATTTTCTTCCCAATATTTATTGGGATTATTCCTTTGTTCACCCCATTGAACAATTTGTTTATTACCGATGAACTCATCCCATCTTTTCTTTCGAATATGATCTGTTTCACCATCTACGACATCGGGAAACACATATTGGGCGAAAGGATACATTTCATCCAGTACAATTGGGACAGGACCAATTAAGGAATCAACCACAATACATGCACCAGGGAACTCTTCAGCAATTCTAAATAGATCATTTCCATATGCTGCACTAAATGGTTTTTCCCTCTCAGGCAACGCAACAATCAGATCAGATGAGCAATCAAACCAATGTATCAGTCGCTGATGTAATCGATGCAACAGTGGCCGGTTGATCGTATGTTTACCTGTATAAAACAATCCTCTTGTCTTTCGAACAGGTTCAAATTGTTCAAGCCAAGGCATATTTTTCATATGAAATATTTTATTTAAGGCATCTTGTAAAAATGGATTGGCACTAACTCGTTGCTCCACAAGTTCCCATAATCTACCTTGCATCATGGCATTTCGTACGTTTTTCAGTTCTGACATGCTCACATACAAATTATGTTCAGCTATCAACTGTTCCCGTTGTTTTTTTGGAAAAGTTTTCAATTCATCCAATGAATGTGATGAACAAATCGGGCAAGGACAAGGTAGTTCACTTAGATCATCAATTTTTTCAGTCCCCCAAGAAAACATCAACCGGTTTTGTTTTGCATACTTTATATATGCTGACGAATCAAACACATCACAACCAAGAGCTGCAGCAATGGGAAAAATAAGTGGATGGCCTGCTCCGAATAGATGCACTGGCCTATTCACAGGTAAACTCTTTTTTGAAGCAATGATTATGTTGACGAGATGTTCATATTGCTGATTCTCCATCAAAGGGACAACTCCACCAATGGGGTGAATATCTGCATCGAGTTTTCCCAATTGTTTTGCACAAATAGAGCGAAGATCTTCATATATTGAACCTTGAACTGGGCAAGCTAAATTCATATCACCTTTTTCTTTCACACTCATTTTTGCTCTTTTCACAGTAATTCTTACAGCATCCTCTGCTTCATTTTTGGTTTGATCCGGTGTTCCAAAAATATCTAGAATCGTTCCAATGTCACTACCGATATCACGCTGAAAACGAACGATAGTTATCGGGTCCATTTCAATTTCTCCATACATGTATGATTGAAATGTGCCAGAATCAGTCATAATGGGTCCGTCAAAATCAATGAGGCCATGAACGCCTTCATTTAATGCTTTCTCACGAAGTTGTTTGTGGCTGTGAATAATGTATGAATTCGTAATCACTGCCTGGACACCAAAATCCTCTTTCATTTTTCTTGGAGAAATGCTAAGCTTATTTGGATTAATAACGGGCAATAATGTTGGAGTTGTTATAGTGCCATGTGCCGTTGTTAATCTACCAATTCTTCCAGCAGCATCACGATGTTTAATCTCAAATTTCATATGATATCAAATGAGGATATATCGATTTATGTTTTTTTATAATTTGCATCATGAACATCATTCAAAAAAATTCTAGCCCTGATCGGAACATGTCCTTTTCTGGTCAAAAGATATTTCTTTGAAAGGTCAATTTTACGCTCCGATTTGTATGGGATTAACGATTCGTTTCAGTGTAGCGATAGCGGATAACGATGCAAGGTAACTTGATCCAGGATTATTTGGATTTGGCATATTTTCAATCTCTGCTCGGAGTCTACCAAATTTTCCATGGGCTAATATTTTATGACTGTTTCTAGTTGCGACAGGATCTGCTACAATTTCAACAAGGGTCCTATCAAAACCAATGCCTGCAATGGATAAATTTGCGGCAACATTAATATTTTTAGGGAATTTTTGAACTGCATCCCGAGCGGTTCCTTTGAAAAGAACAGTTCTTTTCTTGTAGTCCTTACCTAATGATTTTGGGGATTTTGTTGTCACCAATGTTACTTTATCGATAGTATCGACACTTGCTGAAAGAATACCATCAATCCCACAAACAGCTCCTGATGGAAGGTACAGTTTTGCATGATGCTTTCGAGCCATTTGTTCCAGTTTTTTTCTAAAATCATCATCAAATAAACTTCCAATACTCATTATGATGATATCTTTACCCTGTTCTAACACATCCAACGCATACATATTCACAGCATCTTGTGATGCAGCTTCAAACACGATATCTGATTCCTTCAACAAAGAATCAATATCAACTGCAGATCCTTTTTTTATCTGCTCTGCAAGTTTTTCTTCAGTTTTTTCATTCAAATCATGTAGATAAATAGTTTCAATTTCTGGGAACGTATCGGCAGCAGAAGCAACATCACTACCGATTGCACCACATCCGATTATGCCTAACTTCATGATGTTACCAAAATCTTAAAACTATTGAAATGTATAAAAAGTATTGCAATGGATGAAATAGATCGATTTTTAGAGGAAGACCTTGACGGTGATGGAGATATAACAAGCAATGCATTGTTTACATCTGAGAAAAATAAGGCAAGAATCATTGCAAAGGAGCCATCAGTTGTTGCAGGAATCAATGAGGTGGGGAAGGTCTTTAAAAAAACAGGTGCTAGGCTGCATAAACATACTGAAGATGGATTGTTTGTTGGATCAATGGAAGTAATAGCCACTGTTGAAGGCCCGGTAAAGGCAATACTTATTGGTGAACGTCTCGCATTGAACATATTAGGTAGAATGAGTGGTATCGCAACGCAGACGAGAAGAATTGTGGATAGCTGTCATGCGGTCAATCCTAAAGTAAAGATAGCTGCTACCAGAAAGACAACTCCAGGTTTCCGTCTATTTGAAAAAAAAGCAGTGATGATTGGTGGTGGCGATTCTCACCGATTTGGGTTATTTGATGCAGCTATGATCAAGGATAATCATATCGCTGCTAAAGGATCATTTCAGGAGACGATTGAATGTGTTATGAAGAAGGTTTCGGGGAAAATCATTGAAGTTGAGGTGGAAACCGAAGAACAAGCCTTGCAAGCTTCAGGAATGGGCGTAGATGTTATCATGCTTGATAATTTCCCACCGGAAAAAGCTAAACAGGTTGCTAAAAAGATTCGTAAGATCAATTCAGATGTCATAATCGAGATATCTGGAGGGATCACCCCTGAGAATATCATTGATTATGTTTCGTTTGCAGATAGAATCTCTCTTGGGTATCTTACCCATACGGTACGAAATAAGGATTTTTCCTTGGAAATCATCTCCTGAATCATAACTTTTTGTAATTAACTTAACTTCGCCACTTTCTAATTTTTGATTGATCCTGGAAAATCGGCATTA
>CAYOTP010000020.1:0-27221 GCA_964406955.1 uncultured Thermoplasmatales archaeon
TGGTGATGTTCTCTAACGTATCAGTATTATTTTCAATTGTTATTGCAGTTGAACAATTTTGTATCGTTAGATTACGAAGGGTGACATTATTTGTAATAATAATGAAACCAAAATTATATCCATCGATCTGAATTTGTTTTCCGTTTTCACCTTGTAGGGTAATTGATCTGTTAATGATAACATAACTTGATAAGTTAATACTATTATTGATCTGGATGATGTCATGGTGTGTTGAATCATGGATTCTATCTTGTAATTCATTATCTTGGTTAACGTAATGAATATCCCCTGTTGAGTCTGCAACAACTGGAATTATACTACATAGGGAGGTAAAACTCATGAAAAGTATGATTGTTGTAATCAATATCGTTTGAGTTTTTTTCCATCCATCGTTTCGTTTCATCTTTCTTTCGCCTTTTGATACCCAATGTATCATGTTATCTTGTGGCGTGGTAGTTTCTGACACTAGTGGTATTTAAAGAACAACTGTGAAAATAGCAAAACGAAAAAATACCAATAGAAGAAAACCTCCATTTTCTAACTGGGTTTTTTTACACTTCTTTTATTATCGTTCATCTACCAATCAAAAATATAATTGAAAGTTCATTCACCTTCAAAATAAGCAAAAGATCATTTCCCCTCTTTTTTTCATTGACATTCATTTTTTTGATTGTTATTTTGCCATTATGTCAACATTTCAAATGGGGAAATCTTCCAGTAACCCTTAATAAAGTGTGATTTGCGAACATGTAACATGACCATGATGGTCCGCTTGGACTTTCATGGATCGTGAAGGAACTGGAAGGTGAAAAAAGAAATGAAGGATCCTAAAAAATTAATCTCAACATTACTCATCTTAGCGATTTGTATCAGTATTATTCATCCGTATTATGAAGAACAATTCATTTATGTTGTGAAAGCAGGAGGAATCGCAGAAGCGATACATAGTAATTCCTCATTATCCGTCCAAGTCATCCATCTGGCACCTCGTATCAATTGGTATGATTTTCAATATAACGATACTGAAACTGGAACATGGGTATCAAGACTAAATCAACCAATAGAAGTGAATAACGAAAGTGAATACCGATTCGTTGTCAATGTCAGCAGTGATCAAGGATGGGATAAAATAACATTTATCAATCTCACTGCATGGTATGATTTTGGAAACGAATCTAATAAATATAATGACACGAAAGGAAAGAATATAAATTTAAAAGCCCAATACGAAAACACCTCTGGATCTGCAAATTTTAATTATCTTTGGCCCCCTGCCGATGGATTTGAGATCAGTTTCAATGAAGCTGAATCTAGAGTTGTGGAAGATACCTTATATGGATGGGATGATACTGAAGCGAGAAACTTAACATTTCCATTTGTCCCCAATAAACAGTTCCGCTATGCGCCTGGAGAAGATGAATGGAATAACAGTGTGATTTATCCAGTTGATAATTCATCATATTATGGATTATTTAATAATTATTCTTGGAATTTCAATATCTCCATTGACAACACGGAGGGATATACCACATGGGTCTTTGATGAATTTGGTGTATATCGATATACGGAGATAATTAGTGCCCAAGATCCTAGCATCGTAGGATACCCCGATACAAATAGGTCCGTTAATGATGCTGGTGGAAGTGGCAACATCACTATTTTTACGTGTTCAAATGGAAATTATAATCTATCCGTAGAAATCAATGATCTAACCCACAAGGGATTACCAAGCCATATCATTCCAAAAGAAAACGTGTTTGTCCGAGGCGGGGATAGATCATCTTTTGGTAATCTTTCAGGACTAGTCTATCTTTATGGCGGTGATCAAAACGGAATGGACGAATATCGAAACGCAGAAACAAATGGAACACAAAAAAATACAAGCAATGTGGAATACGCTTGTTATATTCCAATGGGTCAATTGGCCGGAGAATATACCTCTAACATCTATTATTGTCTTAGTACCGAAGAATGAATTGTATGAAAAGATGCAAGATTCTTTTCATTTTTTTTATTTTTATAAAAAAATCCCCCACCTATTTTTTATTTTAATGTACCTATTTAAAAAGTCGGTGATAGAAACCTTTTAATAATCTCTTTTCCTTTTGCATACTTGGATGGGTATGACTAACAATGGGTTTTTGATTACAATAAGTGCTGGGGTGATTTCATTCGAAACAAAATTCGTATTTTGATAAGTATAAGTTTTTTATTTTTATTCTCATTAAGCACAATTTCCTTATCAGCTGATGAAAACATTACTGTTGATATCTCTATTCTTGATCAACCTGCTCAATTCCATGATGGCAAACCAAAGATCGTAGCAGGCCTTTGGCACCTATTGACTTTTGAAGGAATTAGTGAAACAAACACTGTATTGACCTTAACTGTGTATAAGGACACATCGATACCTGCTGAAAAAAACGCAACTAATTATTATCAATGGGAATACACTCCATTGGTAACAACTCCTTGGCAGCGAACGACAACATATGGAAACCAAACGATAAATCCATCACGATCTGAAATCGGACCAAATTTTGTCACCTTTTGTATTGGCATCCCTGATTATTTACCCGGTACAGCTTTTTATAATGAAGGATGGACAATTGAACTTTCAAGTGAAGATATAACATTATTTAATGATTCGTTTTATCTAGAAAAACCTACAAGAGGATTTGCTAAAAGCAGAGGAGATAGGCTTTCCTTCTCAGTGGATCCATTTACCCAGATGCAAGCAAGCGCCAGTGATTATCTTACCCTTAAAAACACTGGTAACGTACCATTGAACGTGACAATTGATTTCAAAACATTAAACAATCTACTAAACTACATTGAATCAAATACCCAAATTCCTGCAAAGGGACAACAAAACTACAAATTAGAACTCAATGCAGAATCCTGGAAACCACAACGAATCTCCCAACGAGGAGATGCAAAGGCATTGGTTTCAAATCATTATTTATTGGATGAGGATACCTCTGGAACAACGATATCACTGCAAACCGCATTGGTCATCGATGTCCCTACGATCAACATTTTCGTCGGACACAACAATTTTGAACTCACTACTTTAGATGAGTCAACTGGTTTTTCATTTCAACATCAACGAAGCATTTCAATGAATGAAGGAGAAACTAGAACGATTAATGCGTATCTTTCTGGAGAAGGCACAGCTAGTGTGTCAATACAAGTAGACAATAATGTTTCATTGATCCAGTTGACTAGAAACGATCTTCCGGCTCAATCTCCATTCACGATTATTTCTACAGATAACGAGGAACAGGTCATCGGTGTTCAGATCAAAGCGCTCAGTGAGAATCGTAATGGCCTGATCACCTATACTCTTGAAACCGAATCAGGGACAACATCATTTACCACTCGTATCAATGTAGGTCCTCCAGCTACCTCTGAACAACCTTCACCGTTTGGTGCTACATCAACAGTTACTATTATCGTTCTTCTCGCCCTTATCTCTGCTGCAAGTATCATGCTTTATAATCATCTTAGTTATGGGCGGAGACAACGACGATGAATAAAGATCATACCACGAAAGGAGTATTCATCTGCATTCTTTTCATTCTTTTTACGTTATGTTCCTCTTTTATTGCTTTAGCAAATGATGGTAGTGCCGGTGTTGGTGTTATCAACGTTCCACCAAATTATGCAGATATAAAAATATTTCAACAAGAAAATCAGGTTCGAGTGTATCTAACCCTTTCAGATTACAACTCTTGGAGCGATATCTACAAAGTTCAGTTACATTTGGAAGAAAACGGTGTAATTCTTCATTCCTTTGTTTTCAAACAATGGGATGGAAAAGATTCATTTAACCTGGTCAATGAATTCATTGATGAATCAAGTTCCTCTTTGTTACAGATGGAAGCTTGTGATGTATCCCATTCAAGGGAGAGTAAGACCGTTACCGATCGATGTCATCTCCATGTTCGTTTTGTCTTTCGAACAACCTATTTCTCAGAGATCAGAGTGACCTCAACGGATCGAGCAGGTTCTAGCACTGAAGCGTTCATCGAATACAAGGGTAGTGACATGATAAGAGATAGCAACACGCTTCTAGTACCTTGGTTTGATGGTACTAAAAAAATAGAGTTACCACCATATGTTCTTGATTTCTCTATTTTGTTTATCGCTACAGTTGCAACGATTCTCATAGGAAGAAAAACACCACTAGCAACAACCCTTCAACAGGTGTTCTATGAAACAAAATAATCATTACATCTGGTATCTGCCATTGTATTTCTTCTTGTTCTTTAGTTGTTACATTTTTCTTAAGTTCATCGTCATCTTCTTCTTCACAGCTGCTTACACTCCATCGTTTCTTTTTGATTTCACGTTCTTTTATGCTTTTTCTGGTTTTGATTATACTCAACTCTTGTTTATTTCTATGGTTGTGTTTCTTTGTGAACTCTATTTTCATATCACGCTTTCAAAAAGACATTTATTGTATTCCCTTCCACTGACGTTACTTCTTTTAGGGGGGATTGGTCTTCGAGTGGCCACATCACCGATTTCTTTTTCATACTTAATTCATTACCTCATTTTTTCCTTGTTAATCGTTGTTCTCATCATCGATCATCGGTTGTACTTGTTTGTTCCAGCTGAATATAAGACGCCACTTGGCAAAGCGAAGATGGAAATCCAAAAGGTTTCTTTACCTTCCTTTAGTTCAACTCATAAAACTCCGGTAACTTCATCTCGAAAGCGTTTTCCCTCTGCAGTTAGCATGCTTTCTCAAAGTATGCGGGGAATTAGAGAAAATATGTCTTCAAAACTCGGTATTGGTTCCCCTCAACCCGTTTCAACGGGGCAAACAAGCCAACAGGTATCAACATCGTATGATGCTGATGAAGTTGAGGATACTGCATTTGTCCATCCTATTGAAGAACAAGCTGATAGCATTCCGACCACAAAACAGCTCCTTGCTGACCTTGGAAGCCAATCATTGGATCATTTGGATTCTAAGATCGATACCACAAAATTAGAAGAGCATTCATTTCTAGATTCCTTTTTTTCAAAACCGTCCTTTCCGAGTAAAGCATCATCTTCAGGTGATACGACTGATTTCTTTTCAATTCTTGATTCAATCGATGAAAGTGCTATTATCATTTCCCGGGGGGTAGTAAAGGCAGTGAATGAAGAATTCTCTATTTTGATCCAGCGGCCCGTCGGCGATATCATTGATAAGGATTTCATTAATTTTCTTGCTCCAGAAGGTTTTTCTGATTTTAAATCACACTGTTCACAACGGCTTGCAGGATCATGTTCGGAATCATTTCAAGCTGTTCTTCTTACAAAGAAACATGAAAAGATCCCAATGCAGGCAATGGTAAAGCAAACAAAGATACAAGGAGAACAAATTGAGATTACTATTTTTAAAAAAATGAATAATTAAAAAAGAAAGGGATAGAAGGGTTTGAATGAACCCTTTTTTTGTTGGCCTTAATAGAAGTCAACGACTTGTTGGCTGAACACAGCAGGGGTAACGATTTCGAAACTTGCTTTCATTCCAGATTCCGGTTGAAGGGAGCCTGAGAGAGCCTCTCTTGCTTCAAGTCCTTCACATAATGCATCCACATTAATGATGAGTAGTGCGATATCTCCGGAATTGATACCATTGGTATTAGTGAGACTGCCGTCTTCGTCATGCATTGCAAATAAGCCAAATTGAGATTTGGTTAGATCTGAAATAGTTGGACTTGCTGTGGCGGTCAGATATTTAAATACACCTTCATCACTGATATCACTGATTCCAGACGCAATACTTGTATTAAGTGTCAAGACAAATAAATCTGCATCTTCACCTTCTTCACCATATAAGATGGTTAGCGTACATAAACTCAGGTCCATATCTCTAGATCCGGGAATTGTTCGAACTTGTAATGCTAAATATTCAACTTTTGTTTTGTTTGCATCTGTATATCCAATAACTTCAGTAATTGAAAGCCCGGAGGATACCTCTCTAATGGTTTGATCGGAGATGTATCGAGCTCGTTGTTGAAGGGTATCCATGGTTTGAATGAGCACTGTTGAAGCAACGGCAGCAACAAGAACCATTGCAATAAATACAATAAGGGTTTCAATACCAACGACGGCATGGTTATTTGCATTAAGTGTTCGTTTCTGACATTGTTTACGAGTTGCTGGTTTGATGGCAATGATCGTACTGATCCTTAATGCACCTAACCCTTGATGAGAATCAATAATAATAAATCCATCTTCATAATCCACGTCTTCTAAAAGTCCCGTGGTAATGGTGGCTTTTTTTTCACCTGGTTCTTTTGTGACTATCTTGCAGTACCGGCCTACAAATCGTTCCATATATTTATTTTCCATTTCTTCACCTTTCCATGTTGTTATCACCTTCCGATACGATCCGATACCCGTGATGATTGGTACCACGGTACATACTTTGTATAAGGAGTTTCTCACTTTTCCTATTTAAACACCTGTTGTGATAATTAGCAAACTGATAGATTTCAATAGTTGTAAAAATATCATTTTAAAAAAAAATGAATGATTGAATAAAAATATGATAAAAAAAATTGAAAAATAAAAAAGAAAAATAGAGTTTTGTTTTCTTTTTTCTTTACAGCTGCACGACTCGTTGATCGAAAGCGTTTGGTGTGCTGATCATGAAGATACCAGCAGATCCAACTTCTGGTACAAGCCTTCCATGAAACTCCGTGCTTGTGGAAACTCCATTTGTATCCTGAAATGCAGCGGTTAGATTTATGATCACGATGGCAAGGTCATTTGTACCGATTCCGAAACTGTTTGATATACTACCATCTTGATCTCTTACCGCGATGATACCAAAGTCTGTTGATGATAGATTGCTATGGTTCAAGGTATGAAAGATACCATCACTATTGACGCTTGATGTAACTTCATTATATTGAAGTGAAAGCACTGTAAGGTTATCATGTTGGAGGTAAATAAGTGTTTGATTTAGATCTAGATTATATGATCCTGCTCGGGGTCTGATGGTGATAGCTAGATATTCAACTCGTGTTTTTTCTTCATTGGTGTAACCAGTTAGATCAACGATTTGCATACCGCTAGAAACTTCTCTAATGGTCTGTTTTCCAACTGCATATGCTCTGTTCTGTAAATTCTCACTGGTTTGAATGATGACAGAAGCAGCAACAGCAGCAACAAGAATCATTGCGATGAACACAATGAGCGTGCCAATTCCAATGGCAGCGTGATCGTCATGATTTATCTTTCTTTTTTCATGGCCATGCTGCATACTTGGTTTAATTGCTACAATGGTGTTTATTTTCAAGCAGCCGAGTCCTTGTTCGGAATTTACAAAAACAAACCCGTCATCACTATCAAAATCTTCAATTCTTCCTGTGATAGCGCTTGCTCGGGTTTCCCCTGGTTCTTTCGTTACGATTTTGCAGTACTTGCCTACCAATCTTTTCACATACTTGCGTTCCATTTCATTTCACCTTTTCGTTTCGTTTCCGTGCCACATCGGCACGTAATGTTCGTGTTACATGTTCGCAAGTAACGCTATATAAACCCCCACTGGCAGACTATCCCTTCTGTAAAACAAATCTTTTTGACAAAGCAAACAAAGTGACAAAATACCATATTCAATAGAAAAGTAACAATCATTTAAAATAAAAATCAAATTCCCTTCAAAAAACAATCTCGGCATTAATTGTATAATAACTATTAAATAATAATAAATCAACATGATATCGATACCTTATGGGATTTAGAATACATCATGCATCAGCGGCACTACCATTAGTCCTCATCCTGCTAGCAGTGATATTCATCGCACTCACCGCAACATCAATGATAACCACCCAAACAACAACCTCCCAACAAGATATCCAACAATATGTTGACGATGCACTGTACGAAATCACCTCCTACATACAAGTAAGTAACGTCTATGCAACATATAGCAAACAAGCACCATATCAACTCAACAAGATCGCAATCCTAGTAAGTCCCCTCTTCCACCAAGATATAGACCTATCAACCTATATCATTCAAATACAAACTGAATCAAATATTCATCTATACACCCACAACAAAACGGTATCATCCCTAGAATCAACGGGTATTTTCTCCCACTCCCAATGGGATCTACTCACCAATCAACACTTCGGTATCATAAGCATTCAAGACACCGATCAATCCGTACTAACTCATCATAGTTTCTCAGAACCATCCGACATGGCCGCATTTACAATCATAATAGAAGATCTTAGTATAATGAAAGGGGATGATGTAACGATTCTTATTTCTCCAGGTGCAGGAGTGGAAAAGACGATTTCGTTCAAAGCACCACTTCCCACTAGAACCGTTGTAAAACTCTGGTGACATCCTCTCATGACTGAAGATCGTGGGCTTTCTCGCAGTTCTATTGTAAACAATAAAAAAGAAAATCTTTATGTACCCCTGACCACTAAAGAATATGAAAGCACTCAAAAATCTGAGGGGATTGGTGAGGATATATACCGGAAGCATTACAACAAGATTTCCAACAAAATGCCGAAATAAAAACCCATGAGGAGATCTCTGAAATACTTGATTCAGTCAAATCAGTGGAAGACACATTTTCAAATCTAGACTTTCTTCAAGATCTACCTGAATCAATTAATATTCCCAGTCAAGATGATATTGGATCAGATATAGCACCAGAAACCGATCTATCAGAACAAAATCAGATCACGCCAGATCAATTGGAGTCCACGGCACCGACCATGCCAGATCAAATGGCTGAAAAACAACCTAAATCTGATCATACTAGATATGGCGTATCATCCATTCAACAATATTATCATGACCACATCGCAAAACCAATACTTGGACCACCCGCTCCAGGACACACCACGTTTACTATACAGCTAGACAATCAAAAAATCACTGGATTTCATCATATGCCTGAAGAGACACGTTCGCTTAAAGAACTGGCTCCATTACTTTCACAACAATTGAAAAAACAAGCGAAATCACTTAAGGAAAGAGATTTCAAAAAAGATGTTAAACAACTAAAAACATTACCTAAAACCATTAAAAAAAGCATTTCAACTATCAATGTTGACACATTCAAAAACATTCCAAAGAAACTACGCGGACTATTTTCCAGTGAGTGAAACCGAATCTTTCTAATTTTTTTTTATTCTTCTTTTTTATCTACTGAATCAACAGCAGATGGAGTCCATTTGAATGGATTGATGATAAACACGCTCATCTCCCCGCTACTTAAACTCTTTCCATTGGTATCAAAAACCTTTGCTTCAACGGAATGATTCAAAAATCCTCTTTCATTCCACTGCCAAACAAAAGGCTCTTCAGAAATTGTTTCTTTCAATGCACCATCAACATAAAATTCTGCTTTTGACACTTGCCCCTTATCCACAGTCACACTCATCGGTCCAAGAATCACAGGTTTAACAAACGGAAATAACTTCCGATTCTTAAGGTACACATAACTATCAAAAGAAAGACCTTTGAATCGACAGACACCATAAAACAAACCACCACCAAGAACAATACTGATCAACACCAACATTAGCCCATATTGCTCAATGAAACTAGGTTGTGGAGGCTCAGCATACTGAAAATATAAATACGTAGCACTATCCGTTGAAAACTTAGACCCATATACTGCTTCAACATCAGCAGTGAAGGTATATGTACCATCATCCCAATATCCCACAGGAATATATCTAAATGTTTTTTCATCAAGCCGCTCTATCTTATCATGAACCGTAACACCATTAAACGTTGCATACTCAATGGAAACAGGCACGTTATACGAAATTGTGATAACCTGGTTATACTCATCGATGATGCCACTATCTCCAGGGGTAAATGATGCAGTGATTTGAGGGAAGATATTTTCAAACACCAGTTGATACGTAGTAGAAGTTTTTACCGTCCGACACAATACATAAATTTGATCATCCTCTCGCCAAATAAACTCATCAGAAACACTTTTCTTATTGGTCACATCGTTAAGAGTTTTAAGTGAAGCATCAGGATACAACGAATCTTCAATATCCATCCAAATCCATCCTGACTCTTCAACTGTTATGGTAAGAACAGCTTCTTCAGATTGATAGTCAATGGCGACGTTTTCTTTTGAAACCGTTGGCATCACAGGATTCACCCATCTGATCTCATTAGATCGAGGCATCCAGAGAAAATCTGGACCAACCAAGTCATCAACAGATAAAAGAAACACTTCTTCCTCATCAAGAATTACAACGGAGATAAAGGTGATTTCACCATTGGGATCAACGAACAGATCAAAAACCCCATCACCTGACGTATCATAACACATAAATGGTGAAGTAAGATTATTTGAAAGAATCCCTTTGTTATTGACCACTAGAACCGTTTCATAACCTGCTAGAAGTGGTATAGCTGCTTGAACTGAGATTCTTTTTTTCGCTTCATCGATATTTCCATCATCATCTGTTACCGTCAACGTAACCGTGTACTGACCATCCGCAGAAAAAACATGGGTTGTTTTTACACCTGTTTTGGTAATCCCATCTCCAAAATCCCACTCATAAGAAATGATTTCTCCATCTAGATCAAAACTTTCAGAGGCGTCAAAATTAATCGTTTGAGACACATTAACCTGGGTGTCAGAAGAAAACACGGCAAAAGGTCGTTTTGAATCAGCACTATTTCCAGAGGCATCAACTGCAGTAATAAAACAATAAAACGTATCAAAAGATTCTGAAAGAATTATTGTCTTTTCAAAGATATCTGAACCGGTATCATCCATAATTGCCGTCTGCTTTCTGGATGCATTATCCATCCAGTATGAAATGGTGACGTTTTCCACTGCTACATTATCGGTGATCAATGCTTGAATGGCAAATAACGTTGAAGAAGTTGAGGTCACAAGCTCTTGAGAGATAACATCAATAGTTGGAGGTAATTCATCAGGAGTAATGATTACAAATGTTTTATCGGTATCTGTTCCGCCATCATTGTTTCTAACCGTTACCTCAACTGTGTAATTCCCTGGTGTTTCAAAGAAATGTCTAACGGTTTCACCTGTTTTAGTGGTACCATCACCAAAAAGCCATTGAAATGATGATAGATTCACACTTTGATTCACATCAACGCTTTTTGAAGCATCAAACAAGATCGATTCGAAAACAGACCCACCATACGGTCCACCGGCATCAGCAAGAGGGCTTAAATAGAGGAGTGGATAAAAATCAAGCTTATTTCCCCCTTCGATATAATATGGTGCATCGCCCAATCCATCACGATTCTCATCAACTCCAGTGTAATCATCCCAATAGTTACCTGCAATAAAAGGACCATTGATTATGTTTGGCGTGGCACTGCCGGATTGATACCATTCATTCTGACTGGTATCTGGACTGATATCCTTTGCATTCAACCAGTTTTTGGCAAACAAATTATCATAAATCTTATTTTGAATACTATAATAATTTAAGTAAGCACCATGCCGATCATTATTTCGTATGATGTTAGTTGCGATAACACTACCAGTTGAATTCTGCAGACGAATACCATCTAACTTGTTATTCGAAGCATTATTATCAATTATGGTAGTTGAGTCATCTGCAAATAAAAAGATCCCATGCATCTGATTAAAACAAGCAATATTATCTGAAACAACCGTGTTTGACCCAACAACGAAAATCCCATAATTTGAGTTTTCTCTAACATCATTTTCAGAAACAATGCTGTTACGTACATAATCCTCGATACGAATACCTGTATTTTCGTTTTCATATACTTGATTTTCTGAGATGGTATTATCTTCACATCTATCATTAAGATATATACCATAAAGACCATTCCAATAAATCGTATTCTTCCGAATGGTATTATCCTTACAGCTCTGATTTAAAAAAATACCATGGTTCTCATTATTATAGATATAATTGTACTCAATCGTATTTTTATCTGAAGAAATAAAAAAAGTCGCATTCGTGGTTTCATAAATATGATTCTGAGAAAAAACAGTATCATCACAGCGATCCACATAAAGACCAAAGACACAATCAGTGATCTTATTTTCAACGATTCGACATTTCTCTGAAGAACTCGTTAATTTCACTCCCGCATCACTAGCATTGCTCCCACTATTTTGAATGGTAAATGTGCTCAGATCGACGTTGGATTCAGTGATGGTAACAACTGAATCTTTCCCCCCTCCATCAATAATAACATTGTCCACATCTTCTCCAAAAAGGGAAATACCCTTATCGATGATGATATTTTCTTCATACAGTCCATCATAAACGATGATACGATCACCACTTTTTGCTTCGTTTATTGCATCCTGTATTTTATCAAAATGAGTAGATTGCCAACCGGACGTAGTCGAATTGAAATCATCATCAACATAAAACTTAGGAAGGGTAGACGCAGTCACCCTATTACTAGAATCATACTGCAACAGCATCACCGAATGCATGAAAAATGCACCAATTAACAGTATTACAACTACTTTTCTCATCCCATCCATCTGCATCAGTATGTACGTATGCATATAACACAAAGTCATAAAAAGATTACTGTTTTTCCCATGTTCAACAAAAAAATAAAAACTTACCAAAAAGTTAAAAGAAAACAATTGTTTTCCTAACATGTGAGGAGAGATTCATGAAAAAGATACAACTTGATGAAAATGAACTTCCAAATAAATGGTATAACATTCAAGCGGACTTACCAACACCACTAGATCCCCCCTTAAATCCCCAAACACAAGAACCACTTAATCCATCAGACCTTGAAATGATATTTCCAAAAGGATTGATTCAACAAGAGATAAGCCAAGAAAGATACATCAACATCCCTGAAGAAGTTAAAGAGATCTATCGGATATGGCGTCCCAGCCCACTGATTCGGGCTGAACGACTGGAAAAAGCACTTAAAACACCAGCAAAGATTTATTATAAATGGGAGGGGGTAAGCCCACCCGGAAGCCATAAACCAAATTCTTCAGTGCCCCAAGCATATTATAATATGAAGGAGGGGGTGGAACGAATCGCTACCGAGACCGGAGCAGGCCAATGGGGGTCAGCACTTGCTTTTGCGACAGGTCTATTTGACATTCAATGTCGAGTATACATGGTGAAATGTAGCTATGAACAAAAACCATATCGAAAAGTCCTCATGCAGAACTGGGGTGCAGAAGTCTATCCAAGTCCAACTGATCTAACCAATGTTGGAAAGGAAATCCGAGAAAAACTTCCAGATACCAGTGGAAGCTTAGGAATAGCCATCAGTGAAGCAGTTGAAGATGCTGCAACACATGAAAACACAAATTATGCACTTGGATCGGTTTTAAATCATGTTGTCTTACATCAAAGTATCATCGGTTTAGAAATGAAAAAACAATTTGAAAAAATAGATGAATATCCTGATGTCGTCCTGGGTTGCGTAGGTGGAGGGAGTAATTTTGCAGGATCTGCATTTCCTTTCGTTCAAGACAAGATAAATGGATCTCATCCAGATACCAAAATCGTTTCAGTTGAACCACTTGCATGTCCAACGCTTACCAAAGGACAATACCGATATGATTTTGGAGACAGTGTTGGATTGACACCATTACTAAAAATGCATACACTTGGCCATAGCTTTGTTCCCGCTGCAATTCATGCAGGAGGTCTTCGATATCATGGGGATTCACCATTGCTTTCAAAATTAACCCATGATGGCTACATGGAGGCCGTAGCATATTACCAAAAAGAAGTGTTTGATGCTGCATTACTCTTTGCCAAAACAGAAGGTTTTATCGTTGCCCCGGAAGCTGCTCATGCTGTAAAAGCAGCGATTGATTTTGCAACCATGGCGAAACGAGACGGTGAAGAAAAAACAATCGTGTTTACCAATAGCGGTCATGGTCATTTCGATCTTTCAGCTTACGAATCATACCATAATAAAGAAGTAACTGATTACGCTCACCCGGAACGATTAATAGAAAAAGCAATGACCGAACTTCCAAACATCTAAACAAAAGTGGTCCTAAATTTCCAAAAAGAAGAATAAAGAACCACCTTCAATTTTTCCTTTTTGAATTTTTAAAAAGGTACGCCGAGGAGGAGATTCGAACTCCTGTGAGACCGAAGTCTCACGAGATTTCCAGTCTCGCGCAGTACCAGGCTGTGCCACCTCGGCAAAAAAATCTTTTTACGACAAAAAAGGGTAACAAAGCTTTTATATTAATGTTTTTTCCAGAGAGAAGGGTAGGTTCCCTTCTTCATAAACACTTTTTCAGGGGTAACACAGATGCCTGTATCCTTTTCGATGATCTCTTCAGTAGACATGTTTGCCTGCCCGACAGCAACGATTTCGTTTTTAAGTGAGAACAATGCAACAAGCATGTTCTTTGAAATGTCTGTATCAACTTCAACAACCCCGGGCACAGCCAGAGTAGCACCATGACACACTGCATCTATGGCAGAATCTCTCATAACGATACAAGGAAGATGATCAAACACCCGTTCAATGGGCAATAACACTTTTTTTAATTCATCTGGATGGCCTTCTTTATGAAAAACAAAAGCATCCTTAACATCATGAAGCAGGACAAGGTCCTTTTCAGTGAATCTACCCACCTTCGTTCGTCTCAAATCGGAAAGATGGGCACCAATACCAAGTCTTTTTCCCATATCTACACATAACGTTCGAATGTATGTACCTGCTTGACAACCCACTCGGAACAATACATCATTTTCATCTTGCTCTAAAAATTGAAGATAATAAATCTCTCTTTTCCGTTTCACTCGTTTCACTGCGGATCGAACCGGCGGAAGCTGAGTGATTTCTCCTGTGAAGTCGTTCATTAACTGTTCAACACGATCTTGAGAAACCGATTTATGAAGTTTCATCACCGCAACATATTCCTTTCCAGCTTCGGAAAGAACCGATAATGCTCGAGTTGCATGACCAATGCCAATTGGAAGAATACCGGTCACGCGAGGATCAAGGGTTCCTGCATGACCCACCTTGTCCACTGAAAAGATTTCTCGAATCCATGAATCAACTTGATGAGCGGTCGGACCACTTGGCTTATCAAGAAGAATGATGCTATTATGTAACAGTTCAGCACTGGTTCGTTTTTTCGGATTCTTTCCATAATAGGGATTTGTTTCAACAGAGGCTTTGATTAATCGGTCCCTTTTGTTTTCACTTGGTAAGATCTGCATATGTTTTCTTCAACCTTCAATCAGTTTAATAAATTCATTTCATTATTTCCTTTTTGCAAGCTCATCCATGACGATACATAGGATCTCATCAGGTGTTTTCTCTGAAGAATCAATGATAAGATCATAAATAGAGGTATCAGTTAGATCAATATCGTAATACGTTTTATATCGAGTTTGTTCACTGTTCTCTCGTTCTTTAAGTTTTCTAAGTTCATCGCTGATGGATCCTCCTTCTCGATTGACGATCCGCTCAGCTCTAATTTTTGGGTCTGCATCGATCCATATCTTAAATGCTTGGACCTTATTGAGCACTGCAAGCCATCCGGCTAATCTACCTTCAAGGATCACGTTTCCCCCTTCTAAAAAACGAACCTGTTTCTCATCAAGTTTCCTATCTATCGTATCATCACGTTCACAATACAATCCAAATTCAGCTAAGCTCATATTATATTCTTTGGCAAGATCTCTAAAGATTAATCCAGAATAAACATAAGGAAGAGAAAGTTTCTCTTTTAACCCTTCAGCAATCGTTGATTTGCCACTACCGGGTGTTCCACTAATCGTTATGGTAACCATACTTCTTTACCGTAATGGAAGAATCTTTTTTTTGGTTTCCTTCCACCAATCCGACCAGCTTACCCATTTAAGCCCCTGACGAATCACTTGCCCTACGACCATTGAAAACACTAGATACAACCATAACCATGCCTGCCAGAGAAACGAATCAAAAAACGATATGTTTTCCGACCAGGGAACTGTGAAAAAATAATAATCAAGATTCCCTAAAAAGAATCTTAACCACATAAAGATTGGAACGATAAATAAGAACAAGAAAAACATCGGTTTCATCATACCACTTGATGCTTCCGTCTGCCGTTTCATAATTTCTGGTTGCATTTTCATGAGTTTGTTTACTTTGTTTGTATTGCCCTCTTTTCGAGCAGTTGAAATTTCTTTTTGAAAGGATCTAGTGGTCTCCTGAGATTCACCCATTTTTATCCAATCGGTGAACAAGTTTTGGAAAAACGATGATAAAAACACCACAATAGTTCCCGCAAGAACCAGTGTTAATACTGGATACTGTCCACTAAATCCAATAGCTGGATAAAACACTGAATTTAACGATACTGCTATGAATGCACTAATGTTGGGATCTCCGAAAATAAACAACATCACAAACATAAGTAACATTAACAATAATAACTGACTTCCTTGGGCTGCATTATCTAATTTCATAGCCTTCTTCACCTCATTGATCTCATACAGTTTAACGATGGTAGCTTACAAGTATTATAAATAAATAAGGGAAAAAAGTGATTAAAAAGCATCACTCATTTCCAAAGAATCCACGAAGCACCGGATGCATCTCCATTGCTTGTTCTTTACCGATCTGTTCATACAATTGAATCGTGATACTTACTGCTAACAACACTCCAGTACCACTTACATTACCAACTGTACCTATCGCATCGGAAAAACCGGCCAATGCACCTACCATTGCTCCACCAATAACGGTGATAACCGGAATATACCGCTCCAGGACCTTTTTTAACACACGTGGATCTCGTCTGAAACCAGGTATCTGCATGCCGCTACCTTGAATTTGCTTTGCCACATCCTTGGCACCCATGTTTGTTGTTTCAATCCAAAACTTAGCAAAGAGGATGGAACCAACGATCATGATGGTTAGATAAATAATGACTCTTAAAGCAAACTGCCATGGTGCATGTCCACCATAACCACCAGAAAAAATCGGCATCAGCCAACTATTGATCCCTCCAGGACTTGTAAGATACCAGGCACCACCTGCAAGTGGTTGAGTACTAATGGCTAGATCATATTTCCCAATCCACCATTGACCCCCAAGCAGAGGAAGCTCCGATCGATACAACATCATGGCAAACATGTTAATGTTTGCAAGGAGCGCAGAAACTAAAATAACGGGAATAACCGAAGCGTAAATCAATCTGATAGGATACCGACCTCGGGCACCTCGCACCTTGCCATGAGACAAGGGAAGTTCAATCCGAGAGGATTCAACATAGACGACGAGGAAAAATATGAATAACGTACCAATTAATGGAACAATGGCATTGGAATAACCAATGTTCATATTCCCCAAAAACAATGTTTGATATCCTCCTCCGACAATCTGACCAAGATTCATATTGGATGTAAGATACGCTGTTCCTGGAATCACTCCTGCAGGAGGATTACTCATACTGGCTAAGCCACCCTGAACAGGTATCCAACTGAAAAGACCGGTGAACAATGCTTGGGAAACCCCAGCTGCAATAAATAATGATATACCTGAACCGATTCCCCATTTGGAAATGGTTTCATCCATGAAGAAAACAATAAGTGCACCAATGACAAGCTGTATAATGATAATCGTATCTGCGAGAGGAACACCAACCGCATCCACAAGTCCTGCTGTTGGTTCAAGATATCCAAATATCTGAGGGATCGCTTCAACAAAGATCATGACGATAACAAGGATTTTTTGTGTCCCTTGATAGATTGCCTTATCGTCAGAATTTGTTAGATCAAGATTTATGATCTTTGCTCCAACAAACAACTGTAAAATAATGGATGCAGTAACGATTGGCCCTATTCCAAGATGCATGATAGAACCAGATGCACCTGCCATGATAAACCGATATTGTGAAAATAAATCAATAACATCCGGTTTTAATCCAAAGATCATGACATTAGTTAAAACAAAATAGACGATTAATGAAAGAAGCGTCCAAAACATTTTCTTCTTGAACGTAACGTGACCATCTGGTTTCTTAATTGCAGGCCATCGTTCGATTAATGGCTTCAATTTGTATAAGTAACTCTTCTTTTCTTCTGCCATAGGTAACCCGGAATCGATTTTTTTATTCTATAATGGTGACTTCGCCACCATTATCTTTAATCTTATCAACAGCTTTTCCTGAAGCCTGTTTGACCGTGATCGTATATGATTTGGAAACAGATCCACCGCCCAATAGCTTGTCATAACCTTCCTCTGTTAAATTAATTGTTGTTTTTTCAGGAAATTTTTCTTCCAATCTCCCGACGTTGATAATCGTGTCTTTACTTATCATCTTTTGAGGACGTTTGAAACCATGTTTTCCAAATGAATGATCTGGCATATATTTTGTAAGATGCATAATTCGATGTTTTGAAAGACCGGCATTGCCCCTTCCGCCACGGAGACCTGCACCTCGACCGCCTTTTTTCCCTCGGCCGTGTGTCATTGATCCTCTGAATTTCTTGGTTTTTTCCCGAGTCATGTTCATCACGTTTCCTATTGTTAAACTTTCAATCTCTAAATCGAATGCAGATAAAGTAATGTATTATTATACTTTCGGATGAAATTCTGCTTTCGGTCCTGTATTCATCAAGCTTTTTTAAGGTTTTGCGAGCTTCAACTCCGTTTTTAAGGCTAAAAATAGTAAAAAAATGCAAAACTGTCATTAATTTTTTTTGTATTTTCCTGTTTCAAATCAATGTCACACTTCACATAATTCATTTCCCTTGTTTTTTAAGAAAACTTTAAATAAAAAGCACAATATAAGTAAATATAAATTAATGAGATTCAATAATATAAAGGAGGCATAAAAAAATATGATGTCAATTAGAAAAAAAGGTATGATACTTGCGGTTGCTGCTCTATTCCTTAGCCTTACAATGGCACCAGCAATCACCGCAGAAGAAAAAACAACCACACCACAGACATATGCTGTTGAATTCACTTCAGTTGCTGAAAATGGATTGCTCCTAAAGGAAACCGTTCAGCTAACAGAACCTGAAATACAAGTCTTACAGTTTAGACTATCGTTATTACTTAATCTATTGAAAAACCAGGTAAATGTTGATGGGATTCTAAACTTGCTGCTAAGAGTATTAGATATGGGTGGATACCCAATGGTTACCCAAATCATTACACGTCTATTCGACTCTGAATTCTTGTTAAAAGGAAAACTCGTTGTAAGTTATGGATGGGGACTTGATCTTAATCCATTCAAAGACAGTGAAACCTCCTTTGCAAAACCAATCACCTTTTGGAATTATCAAGAAAGTTCGGAAATGTTACAAATTCCAAGTATGACGACAATTGTTGATTTGAATCCATTTGAATTAAAGACCGTTACCGGCAGTCAACTTGGATTAATGTTTCGATTCCAAGGGATCTATCTTCATATCTCCCAACCGCTTCCACAGCAGAGCTTTACGTTCATCCTTGGAAGAAGTAGACGTGCAACGTCACTAGAGATACCCAGTATTTCACTTCCAACTCTTCCACCAATGTTTACAAATTAACCCCCCTTCCTTTTTTCATCTTTTTTTCATTCTTTAACACCGTAAGATTAATAGTTAGATTCTCCACTAATACTATTGAAAGAAACATAGAGGAGGCTTAATGTAGTGAAGCATTTTCACAAAGGGATCGTTGCAATATTTTTCTTTATCATTCTTATCGTCCCAACATTCATTCCAACGGTGGAATCAGGTTTACTTAGAGACCGAAGTAAAACGATCAATGTGGCATTTATCTGGCAACGTTGGGATATCCTTGATCTTCCTGCACCACTCATGATGATGATGTACAAACGTATCTTAAGTCAGGCGGAGAAAGAGTATGATATCAAAATTAACGTTTTTGAGTTTTGGGACCGATGGAGAACCGGAGACGTACAATCGGGAAAACTGGAAGAATATGATATCGATGTGGTGGTTGGCCCCGGAGGAATTGGAGGATGGAACAGTCCACGCGCCTATCGAACTGAACTCAGACGGTTCGTTCGGAATGGAGGAGGATTTTATGGCATATGTGGCGATTCCACTTTTGGATCACTGGGCGTTATCAATCTCCCAAAAGGATATAAAATACCATTGAAAAGAGCAACAGGAGAGCGTTCCTTTACACCGATGCTCGGTCTTGCCAACGTATACACTGACGCATCTGCATTTGATCATTTATTGGAAAACCCTTTTTCATTTAGGAAAACTGATATGATCAAACTGGTGGGACAACTCCCGATATCCCGTGCACCGATCAAAGTCCAATCAGGGTCTCTTTCACTTCAAGAACTCAACATCCGGAGTCGAGTAAGAGTCATGCTTGGTAATGCTCCCTTAGTAGATGGACCGATACTCTTTCGATTATTTATGCCAAAGGTTCATGATATCGCAGTATTCAAAGGAAGTGATGATCCCTATGATGAATCAATCAGGGAAAAGAAAGCAATTGTTGCAACCCGATATGGGCAGGGTAGAGTAGTATTATCTGTTGTCCATCCGGAGCTTACCGTAGGTAATTCCAACGCCCATGATCTCTTTGTCCGTAATCTTTTATGGTGTACACAATCCCTTCCAGCAAAGGATCATTTAGGTTCTCTATTGAAGCCATGGATGATATGGTTTTTTTCCGACTATATCGAACATGAAAAAATCATTTGGTTGCTTTTTCATTTTCAACAGATGAGGACTTGATCCGCAAACAACTTACGGAAACATTTTCAATTAATTTCGTATGAAATTTAAACTGAGCTTTCAAAGGAAAGGAAACTTCTAATACCAATTCAACAGAAGCATCAAATGATTGTAAGAACCGTTCAAGATGAGAAATCGTTTTACTTAGATGAAGCGAATAAACAACCGATGCACAATCGATTGCTTTCTTAAGAAACAATTGATCTGCATGACTATTTGCCTTCTGAGCACCAAAGGGCGGATTCATGATGACCGTATCCGCTGAAAAAGAGCTTTCTGAAACATCCTCAACGTGAAAAGTAATCGGCAGATGATGTATTTTTGCAAACTTTTCAGCAAGTTTGATACTCCCCAAGTCCTTGTCGATACCAATAACTTTTTTTGCACCAAGTAGACTTGCACCAAAAGAAAACACTCCCGTTCCACAGCCCAAATCAAGAACCGTTTTCCCTTCTATATCATGATATTGATATGCAATAAATAACACTTCAGCTGCAATTGTAGCGGGAGTTTGATATTGTTCAAGTGAGGATTTTGGCTTGGGAAATGAGGGAGTTTTTTGTAAGAACATCTCAAGTTGCTTTTTTTTCATAAAACTATCAAACCAGATGTTATGCGTTAAATGGTTCTTCAATGGTTTTTTTAGTGTTGGCTTTTTTAATGGTAAAATAAAACGTGCTTCCTTTGCCGACCCCGTCACTTTCTGCCCAGATGCGACCACCATGTTTCTCAACGATTTTCTTAGAGATGGTCAATCCCAGGCCACTTGAATCAAGATCATGACGACTTTCATCAGCTTTGTAGAATTCATCAAACATTTGGGAAAGCTGCTCTTTGGTCATTCCAATACCGGTATCTGTCACTGCAATTGTAATCTCATCAGCATTTGTTTCCTCTGCAAAAATAGTGATATTTCCCCCTGTTTTAGGTGTATATTTAATAGCGTTTGTCAGTAGATTGTTAAAGACTTCCTGCATTCGAAGCTTGTCAGCATATATCCATAATGAAGGATCAACCGTTGAAGAAACATTGATATTATTCTCTTGGAAGAGTACCGTATTATTTGCTAGAACCAGCTCAACTTCATCTGAAAGAATCAATGGTTCCATTGAAAACTCTACCTTATCCGTGTTAAGCTTTGCCAGTTCAATCGTTTTATTCACTAGATCCTTCATAAAATATACATTTCTAATGATAACATTGAATAATTCCTCATCTTTTTCCGTATGAACTTTCTCTTTTAAGATCGGAAGTAAGACCATCATCGGTGTCAACGGTGTTTTCAGATCATGGCCCAATTGATTGATGAAATCATCTTTTTGTTTCACCAATTGTTCGACTTCAGCCGTTCGTTGTTTCACCTTACGTTTCAAATCCTTATTGATAATGTAAAGCAGTTCATGGGCATCTTTCAGTTCTCTGAACATCATTTTTTGTTTTGTGATATCCCGAACAACACAAATAAGACCGTCTTTGATTGCCGTTAATGTAATTTCTTGATCAAAAGGAGTGTTATCTTTTTTGATACCTATTGCTTCCCCCCTCCAACGACCACGTTGTTGAAATTCAGGCATGATTTCATTATCAAAGCGTTTCAATTCCGGTTCATCATATAAATTTCTCCAGGTTTTCCCAATGAGTTCTTCAGCGGAATCATATCCATAAATCGATGCATGAGCATCATTCATGTAGACATATTCTCCTTTTTGATTAAGAAGAGCAACTCCATCCATGGACGATTTGATTGCGGTGAGTTGATTGTTGATGGTTTGAGCTGATTTTTTCCGTTCAGTGATATCTGATGCAATAACAAGAATTGCGCGTTTTCCGCTAAACAAAATCGTTTCACTATTCAACTCAACCCATTTTTCCATTCCCTGTTTGGTGACAAGTTTCAACTCATATTGCTTTTGTGGGTTCTCCCCCCTTTGACGGGCCTTTCCACGTTGGATCACCAAGTCTATGTAATCCGGGTGAACAAAATCCCAAAATTTCATTTTCAGAAGTTCACCTTTTGTGTAACCGGTCATCTCCTCAGCATAAGGGTTTGCATAAATCCATGTATCATTTTGATAGATCATGATGGCAACAGATGCTGATTCGGTGAATGTTCGGAACTTATTCTCACTTTCTCTTAACGCATCAGTCACATTTTTCCTATTGGTGATATCTCTAAATGATAACACGTATCCTGGTGGTTGATTCCGTCCTTTTACTTTGGAAAGAGTTACATCATAATACTGTGCTGAGCGGTCAGCATCAATCTTAATCTCAAAAGAATATTTTGATTCAGTCTGTTCAAATGATTCAATGATTTTAGGATACGTTGAGAAAACATCTATTGCTTGTTTTCCAATTACTTGACCACTGTTTAAATGGAATTTTTTTATAGCACTACTGTTCATCTCAATAAGTCTTTTATTTGCATCGAAGACAAGGATCGGATCTTGTAAATTATTAAACACGGTTTCTTTTGAAACAGGGAATACACTGATAAGTTTGAAATGTGTAAAACCATAAATATATATGATACCAGTAAACAAGAACCCAATAGGTGTTAAATCGATTGATCCAACATTAAAGGTTAATAGATGAGATGAATAAAATATATTTACGATCCAAGGGACCACTGCGCCCAATATCAAAAAAAATGCTTGTTTTTTATAAAAATCATGCAAAGCAATGGCAGCTTTGAATAAATAAAAAGTACCAAAAATGAGTAAGATGTAGGAGTATCCCCATATCAACCACCATGCTGGCCCATGGGCCACCAAGGTATCAACATATGGACCAACTGATACATATTGTATGTCTTGCCAAAAAAGATGATGGATGGGATCAGTAAATATGACCGCTAAACCGATCAAAGGAATGATTTGTAAGGCAAGTATCATCTTCCAATTGATCGATTTGTCTTGTTCCGTCCAAGAACTTGCAAGAAGAAGCCATGTTGGTGGAATGAAAACAATACCTAAATATTTCAATTGTTCACAGAGATACGTTAAGCTTTCAGAAGTAAACCATAATGCAAATGCACTACCAAATGACCAGATGCCAACGCAAGCTAAAATTATTGTTAAATATTTTGCAGGAGCGATTTTTTGTTGGATTACAAACGTTTGCCAAGCGTAAAACGCAAGGATGAAAACAAATATTCCTGAAAGAAGTAATAAGTATAAGTACACATCCATTAGTGTTACCATTCCACACGTATCTCCATCTACGAGTTTTCATAGGTAATAAACTCGGTGTTCATCACATCCCATCATTGATGTCATGACCAATTATGATGAATACAAATAATATATAAAATATTAACCAATGGCTACAAAAAGCAGATTGACACAATACACATCCTATTTCAGAGATGATTCAGGCGCAACTTTTATGTGCCCATATCCATTTCACCTGCCGCTAAAAGAAAAAAATCATTATTTGGGCTTGTAGATCAGCTCGGAAGATCGCTTCCTTGGCATGGAAGAGGCCTCGGGTTCAAATCCCGACAAGTCCATACCCATTTCTCGAAGGGATTTTGTTTAAGAGGGCTGAAAATCCCTGTCTCTTGGCATTACCATGCTTTCCTCCAGCCTTTTTACTATTCTGTCTAAGTGCATGGTTAAACCAGTCTTTTGGTTCTTGTCGATAGTATTCTTCGGCAAATTGTATGTATGTGTCTGTAGTTTGCGGTCTTTCATGTCCCAGATATCTTTGTACTCTTCTGGTGTCCCAATGTTTCGTTTCAATCTTCGTACGAATAAGTAATGATATTGCACACCAATGTCTTGATACATAGGGTTGATATGGTGACCATATCTTTTTCCCGTTCTCACTGAGTTTCTTTCCTAAATATCTGACAGTAAAAGGTTTTCCGTTAGGTTGTAGATAGAGAGCATTACCTGAGTATTGATTTTCTACTTTTGGTCTCCAATGGTCAATCCAATTCTTGAAGCTCTTATATGTAGGTGCCGATAGGATAGTCTTCTCTGGAATAATGGTTCTTTGTGATTTTCTCTTTTTTGTCTCTGTTATGGTTATTGTGCCTCTTCCGATTTCATCAATGTTAATGTTATCAGTTGTCATTACACAGGGTTCGCTTGGTACTCGCCATCCTATGAAGAAATTATGAAACATCAGATATTGGTATAGAGCGTTTTCGTAGTGGTCCTTTGAATACTTATGATGAACGAGTTCGTGTACTGTCTCTGGAAAGGGTATCACTTTCTTTTTGTGTTTTGGTGGTGTTGGTAGTTTGTAGTACCATTTTCTTTCGTCTATGTTATATGCTCTAAGAAACATCTTCATTGTTCTCAGGTCGTTCATTAGTGCATAGGCTTCTGCACCCTCGTATCGTTCTCTATAATCCATATACGCAATGAATTGTTGGTAATTTGGATTATTGAAGTCAATTGGATAAACTGGATGCTTTTGCATTCTTCTAGCGCAACGAAGTCGATGTTCAATTGTAGATTGACTGAGTCTTTGCCATCTTTTCGCATGGAATGCAATATTTTCAAATGTCGCTGTCTTCGGGTCTAACTCAATTGGATTTTCAAGTTGATAATGTCTTATTAAATCATTTTCTTGTTTCACCTTTTCCTTCCCCATTTCTGGAGAGTCTTCCTTTTTTGTTTTTAGCCTGTTCTTGTTAGGGTCTCTACTATTTTCTTGATTACTACCTCCTGTTGACCTTTTTTGGTTAACAAATTGTGATGTCTTACTTTCTTTAATAGTATTATCTTTGAGGGAGAGGGAAGGTGACTTTGTATAGTCACCCTGGTTTCCCTTATTCTTTTTTATTACGGTTAGGGGGTTCTCTTCAGTGTTGAGTAATGGTATGATATTGGTTGATAGAATGGTTATAACCCCCTATCCTTCTCTGTGCTTTTTCGGTTGTACCTAGCAACGTTTTGGTCTGTCTTTATTCTAATTTCTTCTCCAAATCGTTTGAACTGAGGATAGTAGTTATAGACAAACTCTAGTTTTGGGTAGTGCCATGCATATTTTCCAAATTCCGAATTTCTTGCGATTGTTCTCTTGGTATTGAATTCTATAGTTTTTCCTTTAATTTTTTTTACTTCGCCGTTCAATACTCGTATTTTGTGGACCTCATAACCAGCGAAATATCCATCTGATTTGTTTAGATATAAAGCGTAATCTCCTAAATCAACAAGTAATACTATCCAGAATTTTTTTCCATTTACTTCTTCTGGTATTGATTTGATGTCTTCAGGCTCTTTTTGTCTACTATTCTTCTTTTTTGGTTTGTTATCAACAGCATCTTTCCTTTTTTTCTTGTTTACTTTCTTTTTGTTTCCATTCCCTTTTGGCTTTTTCTCTCCAGTTATTTTTGTTTTTTCATCATTCTTTTTCGGTCTGTTTTTTCTAGCGTCTCTTTTTTTGCCAACCTTTTTATTTGGTTTGTTGTCAACAGCATCTTTTTTCTCTTCTTTGTCTTTCATTTTATAGTCTCCTTTTTTTTGCTGCTGACCCGAGCGCTCAGGTTAGCGATTGAGCATTCCAGGAATCGAACCTGGTAATCTTTCCAAAAATGCCCCATATTGAATTTTTTGAAAACACGAATCATTATGTTTTTCAACGGTGTTTTTTGTGGCGATTGATTTGTTTGTTTATTTCGAATCATCACCGTTTTTTTTTGTAGTCTATATACCTGTTGAAAAAGAGTGATTTTGGCAAAATTTTTTCCTACTAGTCTATATACTTAGGTACTAGAGGATGGTAGGGAAAAGGTTTATATAGTCGATTTTTCCGTTTGTTGTTTCATCGAAATAATATTGATTATGTTTCCTGTTTCTTAGTGTGTTTCTCAGCGTAATATTTTGATATTTCTTTTATTTTCCAGGGGAACCAAAGATTTCTTTTCCTGATAACTATCTGTGTAACAGATGGATTTTTTGTTTTTATCGGTTCAAAATTTATTACAATAAAGTCATTTTTCCCTTCCTTTATTGAAGTAACCTTTATGATTTCAACATCTTTATCTGATTGTTCACTTTCATCTCGGTAAATGTAATAGTGGTTTTCTTCAGGGAGCCAGTTAAGATACTTTCGTTGAGTAAAACTTTCATTATCAATTGATGATTTTATTCGGTCTCTTTCTTTTCTTCTTTTATAATATATCTGATAACATAGTTTGCACATAGGTTTGTACCCATCTTTCTTTGTTTTATCCTTGTAAAAGTAAGTGATAGGTAGAAGTTCTTTACAGTATTTACATTCTTTTTCATTCGACCCTTTATCTTTTGAATTTAAATATAGGCAATCAAAGCATACATTGTTTGATTCTTCGTCAGGTGAAAGTTTTTTACCACAGTTCTTGCAGTTCAAAGTATCACAGATTATTTTGTAATTTATTGAATTGTTAGATATGTAAGAATCATTGTAATATTTTTCCGACAAGATAGTTAACTACTGATGGGTACAGGTGAACCATATATAGTTAAGGGACCAGGTCTCTGTTATTGGATAATCTCGTACAGATTTTATGAATTATCACTAATTTGCTCCAAAAAATATGTT
>CAYOTP010000020.1:27231-27606 GCA_964406955.1 uncultured Thermoplasmatales archaeon
ATGGGGGAGGAGCCATATTTTTGAACTGTTCTGAATATGTTAGCATTAAAGGAATTTATTATTAAACAAATGTTTCTAATAGATAACATGTCATAGTTCACATATTTAGTATTTCAACCTGGGATTGAATTTAGAAGGAGCTAAAACGTAATAAACAAATAGTGCTCTTCTTGTCTAGACAAATCATTGCCGTTTAAACGACGTTGGTAATTTTTTTTCATTCCTTCCCTCTATTCATAGTTAATATCTATTTATAGTGTAAGACATAACTTTCTATACAAATTCATTTTCAAATACTTCAGGTAGAAGAAATAACGATTTTATCAAAAAGTTGTGTCCATCACTATAATTAAAATTTTTATTAATAACCAATAT
>CAYOTP010000021.1:0-27217 GCA_964406955.1 uncultured Thermoplasmatales archaeon
GATGAAAACGGTTTATTTTATTACAAGTAACGAAGGCAAAGTCCATGAGGTCGTTGAAAAAGTAACATCATTAGATGTTAACATCGTTCAAAAAAATTATGGTTATCCTGAAATTCAAACTGATTTTCTTGAAGAAGTCGCTCAATTTGGAGTAAGCTATTTACAGAAAAAAGTAAATCATCCGTTCATTTTAGAAGATGCAGGAATCTTTATTGATGCATTACATGGCTTTCCTGGTGTATATTCGTCATATGCATATTTCACCATTGGATTAGATGGAATCTTACAATTATTACAAACAATTCCAGTAAAAAAAAGAACCGCTCAGTTCAAATCGGTTTTTGCTTATGGCACACCTGAAGGCGACATGGAATTATTCAAAGGAACGTGCAATGGAACGATTTCTGCAACTCAACAAGGCGGTAAAGGATTTGGATACGATCCAATTTTTATCCCCGATGGATTTGAAAAAACATTTGCTGAAATGAATACTGATGAAAAAAATAAGATATCTCATCGTGGTAAATCCCTTGATCAACTTGTGTCTTTTTTAACAAAAAAGTAAGCATACTCATTAGTAAAAATGAAAATTTCTATAAAAAATCCAAAATTATACGTTTTTCAGAATTTTCTTTCCCTAATACGCTATTGATGAGAATATAAATCCGCTCTTAAACATTTTTGATGCAATATTTTTCAACAATGCATATAATATTTAAGATCAACATCGGAAACTTCAGAGAGATAATCATTTAATTCTTTTCGTTTTCTTTCCACATAAAGATTGATAAGATCTTCGCCCATCGCTTCCTTAAAGAATGCATCTTGATTTAATTCTTGCAATGATTCAAGAAGTGAGGATGGAAGTTTTTCGATATTCAGTCCGCGAAGTTCATTTTCTGATAATTCATAGATGTTTTGCTCGATTGGTTCATATTCATACTGATTCTTCATACCATCCAAACCTGCGTAGATTAACGCTGCAAAGAATAAATACGGATTCGCAGATGGATCCCCGTTTCTCACCTCAACATCCACATTTTGTTTAGCTGCGATACGTATAAGACTACTTCTATTATGACGATCCCATGCTATGTACAATGGTGCTTCGAAATGTGGAATTAATCGTTTGTATGAATTCACTGTAGGATTGGCAAACGCAGCAATGCTTTTGGCATGGTGAAGAATCCCCCCAATGAAATATTTAGCTGTTGTACTAAGATTATATTTATTGTTTTTATCAAAAAAAGCATTTTTCCCATTCTTTACCAATTTAATATGGACGTGCATTCCATTTCCTGCTTCATCAGCAAATAATTTAGGAATAAAAGTTACTCGGAGATTATTAACAGATGCGATATCACGGGAAAGATATTTGAAATACATTGAAAAATCTGCTGCGGCAACTGCAGATAAGGGTTTAATTTCTATCTCATGTTGATATCTGCCATTTTCATGATGGTGATATTTAACATTTATGTTACTTTTTAATAACAATTCTGATAAAGTCTTTCTAAATTCTTTCACATCATCAAGAGGTGGTGGTGTGCAATAACCTTGACCTGCAAGTGGCTCATAATGCTTCTCCTCATGATTTGTGAGAACAAAAAATTCCATTTCTGGGGAAATAATTACATCATCAAATCCTTCATCTTGCATCATCCCAACTGCTTGTTTTAAAATATAGCGGGGATCTACAACAGAAGGTTTTTTATCTGTTTCATAGACATCTGCAAGAATTCGTGCTTCATTTGGCTCATGTGGTAACACTAAAAAGGTTTCAGGGTCTGGAAGAATGAGCATATCTGATTTTTCAACACGTTTCAAACCTACAGATGATCCATCAAAACCTAATCCGTTGGTCATTATGTCATCTTCTATGAATTGATTTGCAGGAATATGAAATACTCTTAATCCTCCAAATAAATCTGTGAATTGTAGTTGTATCCATGTAATGTTATGATCATTGATTTTTTTTGTCAATTCGTTTTTATTCATTAATGGGGAGTATGGCCATTGCTTTAAAAGATTTTACGGGTAATAAACATATACTTTAGCTTAAAACTTAACCTAGAATCGTAAAATAGAAAAAAAGATATTCAATGATTAACTCTTCAATAGAAACATTAAAAGCACCTGAATACAATACAATATATGATGCTAGTGACATTGAAGAAATCATCTTCATCTCAAAAAACTCCAATCAATCCTTTGCTTATCTTGCCAAAACTGTTTTTAATTATATCGATAATTTTGATCATGTGGATCGTAATAGTACTAAGTGGTGTATCCATTCTTGATTTTGAACCAGATTGGACAGGTTTATCGGTATCTTTGTGGTTGTTGGTCATTTCACTATTATTTGCAGTATTTATCATCATTGATATCCTAATGTACGTTTCACCATCATTATTTGTAAAAGGAAATATTCAAAATTTTTCTTCTGATGATTCAGATGAATATTTGGACGGTATGAAAGTAGTCCAATACACGTTTCCAAGAAATGAATCTGGTGGAATTTTTAGTAAAACATACATAAAAATCAACGGTAATACGCTTCTTAGAATTCGGAATCAAATGATTCCTGCTGAGTCACTCTGGCCAGAGGAATATAATGAAAAAGAAGAACAACAAGATGAAGAATAAACCGGTTCAATGAAAATTATACAAATTACACAATTCTATTAACCAACGTTTGATTCTCATTTAGATACCATTCCAAGTTGTTTTAATTTTTCAGGTAGATAGGTATCAGTAACATAATCCAAACCATATTTAGCAAGGGCCTGCTGTTCAGATTTCTTTTTAAGTTTCAATTGAAGTTTGATTTCATTTTTCCAAAAGGAGTCCTTGAACCGGGGATCAGTTAATTCACTTTTCAACGATTTGATATCTTCTTTGGTCAGTTCATCGGTTGGTAGATCATAATTTTCGATATCTGAAGGAGTCACTCCAAGAAATGAAGATGAAGGTGTTGCAAGGTATTCTGAGATGTGAGCGGTTTTTATGGCACCATAAGCAACACTAGCAAAAATTCTGAAACTCCAAGGATCGCAATCTGTAAACACCACCACGGGTATGTTATGTTCACTATTAATCCGTTGGATGAATCTGCGTGTGGATCGAGCGGGCTGGCCTTTCAAATGAACCAATAATGCTCGATAATCCTCATCAAAATGATTTTCAACAAGTCGATCAAACATACCACCTGTTTCAATGGCAATGATGAAATCGACGTCAACATCTTTAATTGAAATTTTTTCCGGTTCAACATTATATGGTATTGAATATCCTGAATCGCCAACGTCATCTTGGCAATGAATCGTTTGCCGTCGATTATTCCTCGTCGTTTCTTCAATGGCGATATTTCCAATGACCCTAGCTCCATCTTCCTCAGGTCGGAGTTTGAAATCCTCTCTAAGAAGATTGGTGATGACTTCTAAATCCTCAGCCAATAGATTTGATTCGTTTTGCGAATGGAATTTTGCAAGATCCCATCCTTCAGAGATATAATACATTTCTCTTAACGTGGATGATTTTTTGATTTTGATCATGTCTTTAATGAAATCAACCATGTACATGGTTCGAAGAAGCATATATGCCCCATCAAGTGATTTTGCACTACGTTGAATACTATTCTTACCATATTTCCAGACATTTAACCGATCATCGAATTTGATGTTTGATTTTGATCGAGTGGGAAGTTTTAAGGAAGGGATTTCCTGATCCTGAAAATCGTTATAGATTTTTTCAGCAATTTTTTCAATTTTTTTGATGACTGGTGCATAATCTTTTTTCATGATTAATCACCCTCCCATTTATCTGCACCGATGACAAACGTTGGATTGATATGGTTGATATATAAATCGTTTTCATCGAAATCTCCTTTATCAAGGCCAGTTAGTTCAAACATGATATCTACTTTTGATGCCGGTTGAATGGAATCTAGATTCCATTTTATGTATTGATTTGTTTTTTTCACAGGTTTTGGGGATGCTTGTTGAATGATGGCATCTTCTGGAATCACAGCATATAAAGAAAACTTCTGAGGTTTTTGTTTATAGTTAACAACTTTTATCGTACTTTTTGTAATTATTGTTTGCATAGGATTTTCCGAATCATGTTGGAGTAAAGTCGTTTGCATAACTGGTTTTTTCACCTTTTCGTATTCAATCAAATCTTCGATCCAAACAACATCCATAATCTTTGTGATCACGGCATCAAGAGATGGAACTGGTTTTTCGATCATGCTTGAAGATTTTTTGGCGATTTCTGGAAGAATTTTACTAATCAACAAAAACTTTTCACGAGTTTTTTTCCGCCGAACTTTTTTACGAATATGACGTTGCATATTCCTAGCACAAGTCCTCAGCGCTAATTTTATATCATTTTCAATTTCGTCCACATCGGCAATAGCCTCCTTGCTTTCAGAAGTAAATGGAATCTGGGTACTTGAAATATGGACAAGAATGATAGCTGGCCCCCGGGGGATACCCCGTCCAGATTTTTGATCAAGGCCATATCGACGCCAATCAATTGAAGAAATTGCTTGCGTGGTTACACATCCGCCTTGTTGATACAACAATGGAACTCTATTAGCAAAACGCATAATACGAACAGATTCATCCTTTGGCAGATTACCTCCATATACAAAACCAACTTCGACCTGAAATGGATTGCCTGAATACGCTGAAGCAGGCCTTGTAGCAGTCATTATGAATTCTGGAGAAATCTCTTGAGTTTCATGTTTTAAACTCCTGCGAATTAATGTTTCACCAATTGGTGATAAACAATCAGTTGGTGGAGCCATGATTTTTACTTTTGTAAAAGCTTTATGTAACTGTCGAAATTGCACTCTTGAGAGGTTATTTACTTGTAGATTAGGATCTAATTCCGCTTGCTCACATACTGATTTTGTCGTACGAGCGCCCATACTACTGAATTCATTTTTCAGAAAAGATGATAGCTTTCGTGATTTTGTCTGTTTGGCTAGTTTGATCAATGTCCCAAGTTCAATACCATATGGATGTGGTTTAATCTCTTCACTTTTCTTTGGCAAATGTTCTGTTTTCCGTTCAAATTCATGGATAGTACCATCAGTTTCAGTCAGTGTAATATGAGCATGTGGATTAACGATAGAGGTATTTCGTAAATAGTCATAGATATATCTTTTTCCTCTTTTATAATCTGCTTGGATAGGAATAGTAATACAAGTTCCAGTTGGTTTTTCCCAATGAGTAAGACTTCGACTGATCACCTCTGCTCTATTTCGATTTGTATTAATCGCTAATTCCATCACTACAGCAGGTCGATCCTCTGCAATTTTAGATGTAACTATTGCATGCTTCCCTGTTGTCAATTGGCCGTATAAGACGACTGCTGAAATCCCAATTCCTTGTTGACCACGACTTTGCCTTATTGCATGGAATCGTGATCCATATAATAATCGACCGAAAATATGTTTGATTTGGTTTTTTACAATCCCTGGACCATTATCTTCCACTGAAATAATACATTCATTTTCATCTTCATGGTTTGAAATGGAAACATTAATCGAAGGAAGAATGTTTACTTCTTCGCAAGCATCAAGAGCATTATCAACTGCTTCTTTTATGCTTGTAACAAGAGCTCTTGTTGGATTACCAAAGCCAAGAATATGTTTATTGCGTTCGAAGAATTCTGCAACAGAAATTTCCTTTTGTTTTTTTGCAAGGTCCTCTGCAGTCATTTGAGGCATAATCAATATCACCTGTTTTTTAGATACGGAATTGGTATTATTTCCATCCCAATAAATGTATCAAAAAGATAATTATAAACATATGCCTTAGAATTAGTAAACACATAAAAAACATACATCTAAAGTATTAGTATATCCTGATAGGATCAATTTTTTATTTCTAAAAAAAATAAAAAATTAAAATAGAATGATTTTACGATATGTGATATGAAATGAACAGTTGCACATCAACTAAAGGATTATCTATGCAATCGTGACATCATCGCATAAATACACGTTTTGTATCGCGTTTAGCAGTTTAATTCCTTCATCCATTGGTCGTTGAAATGCTTTTCTCCCAGAGATAAGACCCATGCCTCCAGCTCGTTTATTGATCACTGCAGTTCGTACTGCTTGTTTAAAGTCATTTTTCCCTGAAGACCCACCTGAATTAATAAGTCCTGCGCGTCCACAATAATTATTAATGATTTGGTATCGAGTAAGATCGATGGGATGATCTGAAGAAAGATCAGTATAAGCCTGTTTATCATATTTCCCATAGTTTTCTTGCTTATTCAACACATCATAACCACCATTGATGGTTGGTTGTTTCTGTTTGATGATATCTGCCTCGATTGTAACACCCAAATGATTAGCTTGTCCTGTAAGATCTGCAGAACTATGATAATCCCTACCTTCTACTTTATAGACGGGATTTCTCAAATAACACCAAAGAATAGTAGCCATTCCAAGTTCATGAGCTTCATGAAACGCTTTGCTTACTTCCATGATTTGCCTATCTGATTCTGAAGAGCCAAAATAAATAGTTGCACCAACTGCTGCAGCTCCAAGTTTCCAAGCTTGTTTCACCGATGCAAACATGATCTGATCAAAATTATTTGGATAAGTTAAAAGTTCATTATGGTTCAATTTAACGATAAAAGGAATTCTATGAGCGTATTTTCTAGAAACCGAACCAAGCACACCTAGTGTACTTGCGACTGCGTTACAACCACCATGTAAAGCCAATTTCAGAATGTTTTCAGGATCAAAATATGCCGGATTTGGTGTAAAAGAGGCCATAGCTGAATGTTCTATACCTTGATCAACGGGAAGAATAGAAAGATATCCTGTTCCTTGCAATCGACCATGATTAAATAATGATGCGAGATTTCGCAGGACCTGCTCATTTCTGTCTGAATCTTTATAAACACGGTCAATAAAATCTGATCCTGGTAGATAAAGATCTTCTTTTGGCACGCGGTCACATTCATGATGAAGTAAATAATCCGCTTCATCACCAAGATATGATCGAATGGTTTCAATGTCAGCATATTTTGATGATTTAACTTGTTTTAGATTTTGCATAAACTGTTCAACTCTCCTCAATTAATAAGCTAAGTGATACCTTTATCAGTTAAAAGTATTTCTCATTTAAATCAAAAAATGAGGATGAAAAAAAGAAAAGGATAAAGAAAATTAAATTGTTTGTGCCTTATCATTTAGAATCCAGTTTTCTCAAACCGTTCGCTGAGAACGGTGATCATATCCTCAGTCATTTTGGTCAGATTATATTCTGGTTTCCAGTTCCACTCTTCTTGAGCAGCGGAATCATCAATGGTCTGAGGCCATGATTCAGCGATTTTTTGTCTGAAATCCGGCTTATATGTACAAGAAAACTCAGGAATATGTTTTTTGATTTCATTAGCAAGTTCTTCAGCTGAAAAACTCATAGCAGTAACATTGAAATCACAATGATGTTTTAGTTTTGAAAAGTCTGCCTCCATAAGATCAATCGTTGCTTTAATACAATCTGGCATATACATCATTGGAAGAATCGTATCTTTTTTCACAAAACAACAGTACTTCTTATTCTTAATGGCCTCATAAAAAATTTCAACAGCATAATCTGTAGTACCTCCGCCAGGGAGGGTTTCATTACTAATGATTCCTGGATATCTTATGCCCCTTACATCAATGCCAAATTTTTTTGAATAATAATCTCCAAGAAGTTCACCAGAAACTTTTGTCACTCCGTACATCGTTGTTGGTTTCAGAACGGTTTCTTGGGGAGTATTTTGTTTTGGTGTTTCTGGTCCAAAAACAGCAATGGAGCTAGGAACAAAAATTCGAGTTAATTCATATTCAATTGCAAGATCTAAGATATTGTATAGTCCATTCATATTCACATTCCAACAGGTTTTAGGATGATCTTCGCCCACTGCTGAAAGAATCGCTGCCATATTATAAATCGTATCAATGTCATAAGTTTCAATCATTTCCTTTAAGGTTTCTTTTTTTGTGATATCGATAAATTCAAAAGGTCCTGAATTGAGTAGTGTTTTGCTTGGTTTTGTTTTCCGGCCAGTAGCAATAACATTATCATTTCCATATTTTTCACGTAATGCCATCGTTAGCTCTGAACCTATTTGCCCTACCGCACCAGTAACAAGTATCCTTTTCATTGTTTTTTTATTCATTGCCGGTTTATTCTCCTTATTTATTGTTGTTGAGAGCTTGTATAAAAATGAAGTATAGATATTTTACTGTTAGGCCAAGATTCTTTTCAAAAAAGAATGGTTATTTTTATTCGATGGATTTAAATGTGATTTTGATTTCATGACCTTGTTGTATGATCCGTGAATATCTGAAACTAGCTCGATCATTTAATGCGGTATTGACTGGAATTTCTCCGGTAATGGGTGCCATCGCAATGCAACAATATGATCTTATCGTCTTATTCACATTATTTATTGTCGGTTTTTCAGGGCATACGTTTGGATTTGTGTTCAATGATATCATAGATTACAAGATCGATAAAGGCTCAAAAGAAATAAGTGATAGGCCCTTGATCAGTGGAACCATCTCTTTGAGAAACGCTTGGATTTTCGCATTAGCATTTATACTATTTGCTTTTATTGTTGCAAGTCTTATTTCATATATTTCTTCGAATTATTTTCCATTGATAATCCTTTTTATCTCAGCTACCTGTATCATTGTTTATGATCTTATAAGTAAAAAATTTCCTTTCATGGACATTCTTGTTGCGCTGGGAATTTTTTTCTTTATTCTTTATGGTGCAGCAACCCAAGTAGAAACATTATCTCAAATCACCTATATTGCATGGTTTGTATGTATCCTTGGGTCAATTCAAGTTTTATTCATGCAAATTGTTGCTGGAGGATTAAAAGACATTGAAAATGATTACCACAGCGGAGCTAAAACAGCTGCAGTTGCGTTAGGAGTTAGAGTAGCAGAAAAAAAACTTCATACATCACGCTTATTTCAACTTCTTGCTTTTTTCATTCAATCGGTAAATATACTCTTAGCATTCATTCCGTTTTTTATTTTTGATCAATTCTCTTCACTTGATTTTTTAAGAATAATCCAATGGCTTTTATTAGGTTTGATCGGGACAATCATGTTCTATTTATCTTATAAGCTGATGAACATGGGTAGATTTAATCGGAAAAAAGCTCGAACATACATAGGTAGTCATTACATGATCAATTTTGCTCTCGTCCCTATTTTGTTGATGGCATTGAATCCTTGGTCGATAATTCTCATATTTTTCCCTATGATTGGTTTTGTATTATCAAATATAATTTTACATGGTACCATATTGCAACCAAAAACTATGTAGAAAAAGAAAAAACTCAAATACTAACGGTTTTTTCAGTAGTGACATGGGAAAAATCGCTGATTATCTAGTATTGTTAAGATTCCCGGGACTTGGAGGTCTTGCCATCCCGCCGGTCATTGCGGCAATGACCGTAGGGGTCTTTGACAGCACAACTCTTATCTTACTGTTTCTCTTGGGTGCCTATTCATCGATCTTTGGTTTTGTACTTAATGACTTCATTGATATTGATGTTGATAAAAAATCAAAAGATCTAAAAGCCCGTCCTTTGGTAAGCGGTACTATTTCACAACAAGCTGCCTTATGGATCTGTTTTACTAGTATGATTCTTACCTTTGTCACCTTTTTTATTTTATTTTTTGGTGAGCGTATCACATTCTTAAGATTTCTTTCAATAATCTGTCTTTTAATTGCCTGGATTTTTGGAAGTATTTATGATGTTTATGGAAAAAAGATTTTCGCTTCAGATATCCTTGTAGCCCTTTCAGTATCATTCATTTTTTTAATCGGTGTATTTGTAGTTGATAAAGAACCCACACTATTCACATGGATAGTGTTTTTATTAACTTTTAATAATCTATTTCATATGAATGCAATTGAAGGTGGAATTAAAGATGCAGATCATGATGTGCTGATGAACGTTAACAATATTGCTCTTCGCTCTGGTGTTTCTGTTATCCAAAAGAATATATTCATTCCAACAAAATTTAAGATACTAAGCATGGCTATCAGAATAAGTTCAGTCATATTATTATTCAGTCCCTTTGTGTTTTTCGATACATCTTTTTCAATCTGGCAAATTATTCTATTAAGTATTGCATCATTCTTAGTCATATATTTTAGTGTTAAATTATTATCATTAAAGGAGTTTGATCGAAATCTTATACGAAAATATATCAGTATCCAATCATTCTTAAGATATTCCTTAGTACCTCTCATGCTCATTTCAGTAATCGGCATTATACCGGCTATTGCTCTCATATTGTTTCCGATTATCTGGTACCTTGTCTTCACTCCGCTCACTGGTGTTAAACTACTTCAACCAAGGATGTAGATCTGCTATGCAACATTCAAAAACAAAAAAAATTTGTATCATTGGAGCAGGAATATCTGGCCTAACTGCAGGTGCACTCCTTTCAAAGAAAGGATATAACGTAACAGTTTATGAAAAAGAACCGGTACTTGGTGGCAGAGCATTATCCTTATCTGGAGAATCATTGACCAATGAATCATATAAAAAAATTCTTTCAGAGTATAATTCATTTATTGCTTTTTCCACTCCAGATTTGGAAACACTTTTTGCAAACCATCTCTTAAGGGGATATCATCTCGATTTAGGATACCACGCCATAGGAGGCGGGGTTCTATCAAATCTCAATGATGTCTTAAAAGAATTCAATGAACAAGTTGATTTCCTAGAATCATACGTAGGCTTTGTTGATCAACAGAAAACTATGTTTCCATTCTTATCAAAAATGGATAAACTCAAAATATCGCCTAACATCCTTCGACTTTTATTTGCCAGCGAAAAAAAACTACAAGAACTGGATTCAGTGTCCATTGCTGAAACAATAAAGAAATATGGCAAGGGAAAAATGAAACATATTTTAGAAATCTTTTCCCGATCCATTACCACCGTGAACAATTTAGATCGGATATCAACAGGAGAAATGTTTCGAGCTCAACGAAATTTATACCGCGGATCAAAACCGGTGGGATACCCAAAAGGAGGACTGGGTGTCATTCATAAGAAACTTGCTGACATCATAACTATGAATGGTGGATTTATACATTTGAATTCCTCTGTTGAAAACATTCAAATTCAACAGGAAACTGCGGTATCCATCCAAGTGGGATCTGACAATTTGTTCTATGATTATATTATCTACTCAGGATTACTACAATCACTTTTTTCTATTGCCGATGAATCAAAATTTCCAGACCACTATGTTAGAATCATCAAAAACTTAACTGGAACGGGAAGTCTTAGTGGATATTATTCACTAAAAGAAGTGCCTGAAGAATACATTGGTAAAACATTTCATTTCATTGAACGAAATGCAGGAATCAATGGTAAAGATGCGGTGGGAATGATTGATTTTATGGCGGCCGCACCAGAAGCAGACATCAGTCCAAAAAATGCAAAACTTGTTCAAGCTTACATTATTTGTACTCCCGAAGAAGCGAAACAAAAAAAGACTCTTTTAGATCTTCGAAGAATCCTTGACAAACATCTTAGTTATCTTATTTCCGACTATGAATGTAAACTGAATTGGGCTTTATATCCCGCGGTTTGGCATTTGGATGGAGTTGCCAAAACAATAGATAATGCAAAACCTAGCATTGAAACTCCAATTAAAAATTTGTTTGTCATAGGGGATGGAGTAAAAGCACCAGGTATAGGATTTAATTGTGCTCTGAACTCAGCAAGAAAATTGAGCGATACCTTTTTTTAATGAAAACAAGTCTTACAAACCAGTTCGAGGTTGATAGCACATGAATTAAGAATGGATTTTATCATTCCTCGTATTAAAATATTTTTTTTACCAACTTTGAACAAACAAGTATGAACAACTTTTTAATACAAGTCAAAAGTTTATAATTATATTAGAATAAATATAGGACGAATATTATGAAAATGGTTGAAGGACATCATGAATCCACGCTTCATGATATTACTGATGTATGGGATGTATCTACAGATCAGCTTAAGAAAATTAATGAAACAATCATTTCTCTTGAACACAATTTGCATAAAAAATTCAAAGGTCACTATTTTGATTATCAACTTGTAGATGATGTTTTCAAGGATCATTCAGATTTCGAGAAGGCCATGATATTTATTTATGGTCAACTCGTATTTGAACGATTTTACAAAAAAAATCTTTAATGCGCATTGTTTTATTGTTTTAGGGTATTAAACGGATCTGCCGGGATTTGAACCCGGGTTAGAGGCTCCGGAGGCCTCTGTCCTATCCATGCTAGACTACAGATCCAATAAATGAATCACTAGTAAAAGAGATAATCCGTTTTTCCTTCATAAAAACAATGATTTGATTAAAGGAAAAAAATGTCCATAGCAGAATCTAACTAAAAGAAGAGTTAAAGTAAAACAAAAAAGTGATTTAAACATCAATATTTTTAATCTTTTTTGGTTTTAAATTCTGTATATCCGCATTTTCCACAGCTTAATCGTTGCTTATGATCCGCAAGAAAGACACCATCCCCACATTTTGGACAATGGCGACGTAATCGTTTAATCTTTCCATCTTCAACTTTAAATATTTCACGGCCTTTCATTCATTTTCCTCCTTTTCCTCGGTGGTTTCAGTTGCCTCATCTGTGGGTTTTGATTCATCTTCTTTTTCTTTTTTCTTAGATTTTCCTTCAACCTTATTTCGTTTCAACTGGAATTTCCTTTCCACATCTTCAGCATGTTTTCTGGAGCTATATGCTTTTGCGTATCCTTTGGAAACTTGAGAGCCAAATGAGGAAGTGATTTCATCAATGATGATATTTTCTTGTTTAGTATTCAATGCATCAGCAAGTTCACTACGAATGAGTTTTCTATTGGGTGTTTTTTCAGTTTCATGCTTGGCAATGAATGAAACTTCAGTTCTTTTCAAAAGCGGATTGTTTTTTTTCTCGGTGATTTCTAGTTCCATAGTTCTCACATCTTTGCAATGATATCTTTAACTTTTTGTTTATGGTGTTCCGTTGCAGGTACCGCCACGACCCCTTTATCTGGCATTCCATATATTATAGTTACGTTTGAGGGTGCTAAAAGGATTGCCGGTAACGCTGCCAAGTCTTCCTCTCCATTAACTGCTACTAATACCTCTGAAGCTTGAGTGGAATAGAGTTTTTCGATCACATTCCAAAGCTCTTCAGTGATAACACCTGCTGGATTTTTTACTCTTATCTTTTCAGATCCATATTGATGGATCTTTTCCATCATTGATTCTTCAACTTTTTGTCGATGAGTATGGTCATCAACAATAGCAAACAATGGTGAAATTTGATTTATTAGAAGTGTGTGGGTAACATGATCACCTACACTCACGATATTTGTTGCTGAATTTGTTATATTTCTCAAAAGTTGTTCTTCAGTAAGAAGTTCACCGAGAGGTTCCTTTAATTTATCACGCAATGAGGTAGGAAGCTTGTATTTTATAGTTGCCGACACAATTATCGAACCTTTAATGCGTACTTACCGGGTTTTTTAATATTCATTTTTTGAGCAATTTGGGAATGGACCGGATCTTCAATAATGACATATCCTTGCCATCTTCTAGAGGTTGGAACCGCGCAATGGGGGCAGACTTTTTCATTAATGATGCAATGGCAGTTTTTACAAGCATATAATTGTTTCATTTATCGGCCTCCTTTGGCTTTTTTTGATGAATCTTTCTTCTTCGTATTTTCCTTTTTAACTTCTTCCTCTTCAGAAGCCCATAAATGAGATCCTAATGCGGGTTGTCTCATGGTGAGTCCAATCTTGCTTTCACGTGCCGAGAGTTCGTTCATGCTCACTGCTACAATACGTGCTCTAACAGGATCGCCTACTTGCAATCTTTGTTTTTTCTCCTTACCTGTTATAATTTGGCTTTCAGCGTCAACTTGTACGTAATCATTCATGATCTGGCTCATATGAATTAACGCATCAATTGGCCCGATGTGACAAAAAGCACCGAATTCAACGATTTCACAAACAAGACCATCAATAACTTCTTGCATTTCAGGTTGGAAAGTTAACGCATCGAATTGAACTTTTTGATACATTGCACCATCCCCATGAATGACAATACCATCATCAATTGGTTCGATATTATCCGCAACGACAATAATCCCATGATTTTTTCTGATAGTGCCTTCAAACGTCTCCTGAACAATTTGTTTTACTACTTCATCGAGATCTTCGCCAAATCGATCAGGGAGAATACGGATCGTATCTTCAATCTTAACTTTATAATACATGAAACATCACACCTTTTAAATAAGGAGATATCAGGAAAGGAATACGCTTACTGCTTATATGTTTTTTGAGTATGAGCGAACTACTCCACGCTAACGCGTGGGGCTTCCTTCGAGTATATGGACGTTGGCCTTTCAGCATATTCCATACCTGTTTGTCGAAGATTACATTACCAACGAAACGAATCGTTGATGGCGTGTCCACAACGCATTCGGAAGATAGTTTTACGAGCCTTGCCTCACTCGGACAAGTATGCTACTTTTGGCTTTTTTCCACAAGGGCTCACACATCTTGTCATAAATGATATGGGTAGAATATTTTATACAATTTATGATGCTTTCATCCTCTCCCTTTCGGAAGGGGACTTCCCGCATCGTAAGTTAAAAAGAATAAATGAAAAAAATAAAAAAAAAGATTACCCACTGATTGCAATGATCAGTGGAAGAAACACTAAAGATACAATCGACATCAACTTGATAAGAATGTTTAGGGAGGGTCCTGATGTGTCTTTGAATGGATCACCAACAGTGTCACCGATGACTGTTGCTTTATGTGCTTCGGATCCCTTTCCACCCAGATTTCCTGATTCGACATATTTTTTAGCATTATCCCATGCACCACCAGAATTAGCAAGGAATACAGCTAAGAGAAAACCAGTGGCAATGGATCCAACTAGCAGTCCTCCGAGGCCTTCAGGTTTTAAAACGATGCCAATGATAACAGGGCTCACTACTGCTAATACGCTTGGTAGCATCATTTCTTTTAGAGCCTGTTTCGTACTTATCGCGACACATCCTTTGTAATCCGGTTTGTTCTTATCGCTTTTCAATAACCCAAGTTCTTTGAATTGTCTTCGCACTTCCTCTACCATCTGATATGCAGCTCGGCCTACTGCACCAAGGGTCAATGCAGTGAAAACAAACGGGAGCAATGCACCAATGAATATGCCAACGACCACATTTGGATCTGCCAAGTCGAGTGCCAAGGGGTATCCCATTTCAGTGGCAGTGGTGATAAATGTGAATATCAAGGCAAGAGCGGTGATTGCAGCCGATCCTATGGCAAATCCCTTTCCCATGGCTGCTGTAGTATTTCCCACAGCGTCAAGTTGTTCAGTATTCTCTCGAACCACTTTACCCATTTCAGCCATTTCTGAAATTCCTTGAGCGTTATCTGCGACAGGACCATAGCAATCGGTGGCTAAGGAAACGCCAAGGATGGAAAGCATGCCTACCGCAGAAATTGCAACTCCATAAAAATCTGCGAAATAATAGGCAGCAAGCATAGCGGCAACAACTGCTATCACAGGGATTATTGTACTTATCATTCCAACTTTCAATCCTTGAATGATTACGGTTGCTGGACCTGTTTTTGATGCATCTGCTATACTTTGGGCTGGTTTTCTTTTTTCAGATGTGTAATATTCTGTACTAAATCCAATAATTAAACCTGCAGCTAGACCAGACAGTATAGCATAAAATGGATTTAAATCTCCAACCATATACCAAGTGGCTAATCCGGTAAATAGTGCAGTTAGAATTGCTGCAGTATATAGTGAGTTTCGCAATGAAGCATAAATGTTAGTTCCCTTTCCCAATATTACTATAAGAACACCAACAATTGAAGCAAAAATACCTAATGCGGCCAACACAAGAGGAAGCCACAATATTGAATTGATATTTTCAGCTGTTAGGATCAATTGACCTAAGGTTTGAGATTCACCTGTTTTTAGAATCAAGGCCATGCTCACTGCAGCAAGGGCCATGGTTGCAATAAGAGATTCAACATATGATTCAAAAAGATCCGCTCCCATTCCTGCCACATCACCAACATTATCTCCAACCTGGTCGGCGATAACAGCAGGATTTCTGGGATCATCCTCAGGAATTCCTTCTTCAATTTTTCCAACAAGATCTGCACCTACATCCGCTGCTTTTGTATAAATCCCTCCACCTACACGGGCAAAAAGCGCAATTGATGATGCCCCAAAACCAAAACCAAATAACATGTTTGTTGATGCTACGACATCAAATGAGAACATTTGAGTAAATATGAAAAAAAGGCTAAATACACCAAGGATTCCTAGACCAACCACACACATGCCCATTACTGCACCGCTTGAGAACGCTATTGATAGACCTTTTGCTAAACTTTTTTTGGTTCCCGCCGCTGTTCGTGCATTGGACATGGTTGCTATTCTCATTCCAATGTTTCCTGAAAGTGCTGAGAATATTGCACCGATGACAAATGCTATGGGCAATCCAATTCCTATATTACTTCCCTCAATAAATGAAGCTATGGTGAGTAGTATTGTCACAATGGCAACAAAGACCATAAGTACTTTGTATTCACTATTTAAAAAGGCCATAGCGCCTTCTCTTATGGCTTTGCTGAGTTCTTGCATTTTTTCATTGCCCGGATCTTGGTTGCGAATTTTTAAAAAGAGAAAAACCGCAAACAAAAGTGCTATTATTCCTCCTAAAGGTATCGTCAATGTCCATATATCCATATTCATGGTGTCTTCACCGTGTGCCAGGTAACAGTATTTCTTATTTAATAATTATGATTTTATCGTATCTATGAAAGTTTAACTGATCATATTATTGAATAATATTTAAATGAAAAATTATATGGCAAAAACAATATAAACTATATAAAATAATATAATCTAAGAAAATATATACGTGCCACATTTCTCAAGCAAGCAACATCAAAAAAACCCAAGAAACAGTAGATTAATCAGGGGGCAAAAAAAAGCTAATGCTATCGCTACTTGGACGATTAATTCAGAAACATCCATGGATGGTAGTCATAACGATTATTATCATTACTATTGGATTTTCCCTGTTCATCCCATCTCTTGAATTTAAAACTGATTTCAATGAATTTGCTCCTGATAATGAACTGGTTAGAGCAAATGAACGAATCCAAGATTATTTTGGAGGAAATCAACAACTCGTCTTTTTGCTATTTCAAGCAGATAAAGCCTCTTCAATGCTTTCAACCGAAGCAATAAAAACAACACAACATTTGCAAAATATTCTCACCGAATCGCCATCTGTAAATTCAAGTTTTTCATTGGTTACATTCCTTGATATTATCTGTTTGATCCAATTTGGGCAACCTCTTGAAGATTGTTCGGATGAACAAATTGAAATCGCGTTATCTGATCTATTGGAAGATCCTGTAAAATATATCCCTTCGATTTTTTCTGAAATAGAGTCTAAAAAGGAGGCAGAATCTGAATCACAGGTTATTTTTCGAACAAAAGAAACTACAGATGCAGCGGACATAAAACGTTGTGCCATTGAAAAAACAGATTCTTCTCTTCTTTTTACCATTGAAGTCAATGATTTATCAGAATTGGATGATGATTTATCTCCAATATTTCCCAGGGTAAATGTGATGGAATGGTATGTTGGATTTGAAAATTTAATAACTCCGATTACATATTTAGATATTGATTATCAGATTGCTGCTCACATTGAGCCTGCAGAAACAATTTGGACTGTTGGAGATGGTTTGCTAAATAATATTCGTCATTTCTTTTCGCTATTTAAAAATCGAACGCTTTTTAACACATATTCAAAAGAAGTCTATCTTTGGATCACACCACCAGGTCAAGATATGCCGTTTCCCATACCGATGGAAACAGGAAACTTACTGTTTGACAGAGCTGAAAATACCATTATGATAAATGTTTCGTTGGACGAACTGGCAACGTATGGAATTTCTCCTCAAATTGGAGCGTTCTCACTTCCTGCGAAACTATCTAATTTTACCGCAGGAACAAGGTATTATCAAACATCTTTGTTCAAACGACTTGGAGGTCGTGTACAGATAAACTCATCCTATCTATTTGAGAAAATACCGCAATTACAATCAAAGGCTATCCTCGGTCCTCTAGTCGAAAGGATGATCTCAAACATAGGAGATATCTCTTGGGAAGATTTTGATGAAATGTATGAAATGTTTGAAGATTCATCAATGATTCCAGATGTCTTTGCTCTTAAAGATATCCTTGAGACATGGGATACCGTTGACCATGTTCCAGAAGAAGGTAAGGAATCCGAACAATCACTTTTTTTGATTCCTGCCTTTTATGATGACCTCTCATCGAATGCTGTATCATTTTTATCAAAAGAATTTCGTGAAGGAGAATTACCCCAATCATCTCTTGTTTTTCTTTCGTTGAACTTCATTTCAGATTTTGATGAAATACTCCAGATTAATCAAGATATAGTCAACGAAGTTTCCAAGTTAAATAATCAACAAGATGTAGTTCAGATTGAGGCAACGGGTAATGGGATTGCGTCTGTTGAAATTAACGAATTAACAGCTTCTGCCAATCGATTTATCGCCCCTATGATATTTCTTATTATTGTTTTTGTTTTATTTCTTTCATTCCGGAAATTGTCCTACGTTATCCTTCCTATGTTAACCCTTGTTGTATCCACGATTTGGTTATTTGGATGTATGGCATTGTTGGGGATTTCGTTTAATGTTATCGCGGTTGCCCTCGTACCTTTAATATTGGGCTTGGGTGTTGATTATTCAGTTCATTTACTTCATAATTATCGAATTGAGATTGATGATGGCAAGAAACCGGGGACTGCAATAAAAAACTCTGTCACAGAGATTGGAACGGCAATGTTTTTAGCAATGCTTACTACCGTCATTGCATTTTTATCGTTTCTCACAGCAACATTTCCTCCTATTCGTGATTTTGGTATTCTCCTGGCATTAGGTGTCATTTTTACATTTATCACTGCCCTAACATTACTTAGTTCTTTACAATATATTCTTGACCGAAGAAAAGCAGTTAAGGTGAAAATGAAAACAAATAGTTTTAGAATAAGAAAGGTAATGCGATCGCTGTCTGCTAAAGTCATCCAGTATCAAAAGATGATTTTAGCTTTTATGATTGTAATAACGTTAATCTTTGGGTATGGAGCCATTCATATCGACACAGGTTATGACCAGGAACAGTTTGCCCCTGAGGATACACCTGCTTTTGAATTATTTGAAAAAATTGCGGATCAATTCCCCTTTTCCAGTCAAACCCAAGAATATATTCTATATGAAGGAAACGTTGCAACAGTTAATCTGTTAACTGGATTAAAAAACACTCATGAAAGAATTGAGGATGATGCTTTTATTGCGCGTAATCCTGATGGATCACAGAAAGTGACTAGCATTTATACCATTATCAAAAAAGCAGTAGCAAATGACCAAAGCCTTATCGATAGGTTTAATATTGATCCCGTTACGTTCATTCCGGCTACTGATCTTGATGTGAAATCATTATTTGATCATTTATATGATCCACCTGATAGTACTTCTGATCCATCAGATGTATCTTTTGATTTTGATGAAATGGATATGAACATGTCTGATTTTTCAGCAATTTCTTCTGACCAATTCGGCGGAGAGATATCAACGATTCTAGCAAAGGATGATGATAGGTATATAGCTACAGTTTTTCGAATATATATTGATCCTAATTATGTCAATTCAGGAAGTGATGAAAATAAACAAGAGGTAATAAAAAACAAGTTAACCGACTATGCATCAGAAGATTATGGTGATGTCAGATTGGTAGCTACCGGTCAAAACATTATTACATTAACCATTACCAACTCACTGACTGAAAGTCAGATCATCTCAACTCTTGTTTCCATTGTTTTAGCAGCGCTTGTTCTTATCTTAGTATATCGATCTGCGAGTTTAGGTGTAATAGCATTAATACCTGTTGGTTTTTCAATAGTTTGGATACTAGGAACCATGTATTTCATTGGCTATACCCTCAATGCGTTAACTATCACAGTCACTAGTATAACTATAGGAATTGGTATTGATTATTCCATTCATGCAACAGAACGATTCCGTTTTATAGTAGATAAAACGGGAGATATCACAAAAGCGGTATGTGAAACAATTTCCCATACAGGTGGAGCCTTATTAATAGCTGCGTTAACCACTGCCCTTGGATTCAGCGTTCTGATTTTTGCTCCGATTCCACCTCAACAACAATTTGGTTTTATTTTAGCAGTAACCATCACGTATTCATTTCTAACCTCGATTTTTATTCTTCCTTTAGTATTATTTCATTGGGCTAATCGAAGAAAACGTAAATATGGATATGTTGTTAAACAAAAAACTCTTTTGAAAGAAGGTAAAGAATTAATTGAAAACACTATGGAAGATGATAAGATGGATTCAAATCAGAAAGTCGCCAATCAATCAACATCTTGTAATCCAAAATAAATTTTTAAAAATCAATTTCAAAAATATTGACTAATAGTCATAATTCGTGACATATGTCTTTGGTTTTCTCATTTTTCGTCCTATTGCATATACCAAATATTTATGTATCGGATGTGAATACACTCGTTGTGTGTTCACATTGTCAGAAAAAACAATAATTTTTTGATGATGGATATTTCGATTCGATAGATAATGAAACCAAGAGGTGTTAGAACAAATGAACGAAGGAAAAAAGAATAATTGGAAAACTATGGATGGCAACACAGCTGCGGCTCATGTTGCTTATGCGTTTAGTGATGTTGCAGCTATTTATCCTATAACCCCCTCATCTCCTATGGGAGAAATGGCGGACGCTTGGTCTGCACAGGGACGAAAAAATATTTTTGGTCAAACCGTGAAAGTATCCCAACTTCAATCAGAAGCAGGAGCAGCCGGAGCAATACATGGGTCTCTTTCTGCAGGAGCATTCACAACGACGTTTACTGCATCCCAAGGATTATTATTGATGCTTCCAAACATGTATAAGATCGCTGGGGAACTAATGCCTGCGGTCTTTCATATTTCGGCTCGATCGATTGCTGCTGAAGTCCTTTCGATTTTTGGCGATCATCAAGATGTAATGGCCGCCCGTCCAACAGGTTTTGCTGAGCTTGCATCAGCCTCAATTCAGGAAGTCATGGATTTAGCTCTTGTTTCACATCTTTCAACGTTAAGGACGTCGATTCCTTTCTTACATTTTTTTGAAGGATTCCGAAGTTCCCATGAAATCCAAAAGATACAGGAAATAGAGTATGAAGATATGGCGAAAATGGTTGATTGGAATGCAATAAAAAACCATCGAAATAGGGCATTAAACCCAAATCATCCTCATATTCGAATGGGCGCCATGGGGCCAGATACCTACTTTCAGGTAAGAGAGCGGGGTAATGAGTTCTATGAAAAAGTACCAAAGATCGTTCAAGAAGAAATGGATCACGTAGCGGAATTAACTGGACGACACTATCATTTATTCGATTATGTTGGGGATCCTAATGCAGAACGAGTCATAATTATGATGGGTGCAGGTGCAAAAACAACGGAAGAAGCTGTAGAGTATCTCATCAAAAAAGGTGAAAAAGTTGGAGTTGTTATTGTTCGATTATATCGACCCTTCTCAGCCGATGATTTTTATAATGCTATTCCCAAAACCGCTAAGAAAATAGCAGTTCTTGATAGAACAAAGGAACCAGGATCGTTTGGTGAACCATTATATGTAGATGTTTGCAGTGTGTTTCAACAAAAAGGTGATTCACGTGTCATTGTAGGAGGCCGATATGGCCTTAGCTCAAAACAATTCACTCCAAGTATGGCTAAAGCAGTATTTGACAATTTGAAAAAAGAACACCCAAAAAACAATTTCACGGTTGGAATAACAGATGACATCACCGATACATCTCTAGACGTATCAGATAATATTGATACTGCCACTTCATCGATGGTTCGATGTAAATTCTGGGGAATTGGAGGAGATGGAACAGTTGGCGCAAATAAAAATGCGATAAAAATTATTGGTGATAACACAAACAAATATGCACAAGGATACTTTGAATATGATGCAAAGAAGTCCGGCGGTGTTACTCGATCCCATCTTCGCTTTGGTGATGAACTGATTAAATCCCGATACCTTATCAACACGGCAGAATACATAGCATGTCATAATCCTTCATATGTGGATAAATATGAATTATTGGAAGGTATCAAAAAAGAAGGAACATTTGTTCTAAATTCACCTTGGTCTTTGGAAGAAATGAACGAGAAATTCCCTGCATCATTAAAAAGAGCTATCGCTCAAAATGATCTAAAGTTTTATAATATTGATGCAGTGGCCATTGCAAAGGAGGTAGGTCTTGGTCAACGTATTAACATGGTCATGCAAACTGTGTTCTTCAAACTTTCAAATATCCTTCCTGTTGATGAATCAGTTCGTCTACTCAAAGAAGCAATTAAGAAGACCTACGGACGTAAAGGTGAAGATATCGTTCAAATGAATTACAAAGCTGTTGATTTAGCTCTTGAACGAATAGAACACATTAAGTATCCAGATTCTTGGAAGAACGCTGAAGATTCAACTCAATCAAATACAAAAAACGATAAGCCAGAGTTTGTGAAAAAAATCGTTGATACTATGGCATCCATGAAAGGAGATTCTTTGAAGACGTCTGATTTTGAGCCGTCTGGGTTTTTCCCATTGGAAACAAGTAAATATGAAAAACGAAGCATTGCTATTGAAGTACCTGAATGGCAGATTGATAATTGTATCCAATGTAATATGTGTTCATTGGTGTGCCCCCATGCAGCTATCCGTCCAGTTTTGTTAACACAAGAGAAACTTGATAAGGCTCCAGAGGGATTCAATGCAAAGAAAGGAATTGGAAAAGATGCAAAAGATTTCTTTTTCCGCATTCAAGTATATACTGAAGACTGTGTTGGTTGTGGTAATTGTGCTGATATTTGCCCTTCAAAAAACAAGGCTCTTATCATGAAACCAATTTCAACTCAGAAAGATCAAATCCCATTGCAACGATATGCAGATTCCATTGCAGAACGAGATGCAGGTTTTGATAAATATTCATTGAAAGGATCACAGTTTAAAAAACCGTTACTTGAATTTTCAGGTGCCTGTGCTGGATGTGGTGAAACACCCTATGTAAAATTACTCACCCAACTATTTGGCAGTCGAATGATCATTGCCAATGCAACAGGTTGTTCATCTATTTGGGGAGGATACGCACCGTCAGTTCCATGGACCACAGATACGTATGGTAGAGGGCCAGCTTGGGCAAATAGCTTGTTTGAAGATAATGCTGAATATGGTTTTGGAATGCAACTAGCTACTACTCAACGACGTGAAAACCTCAAACAAAAAGTAACTCAAGCTTTGGGTGAAGGTAACGTTTCTAGTGAACTGAAATCTTTATTTGAACAATGGCTTGATCAGTTTAATAACGGTGATGAAACTGATGAATTATCAATAAAGATCCAAGATACTATGAAAAACATAAAAAAAGAAGGCGTATTATCTGAAATTTGGGAAGCAAAAGATATGTTTATGAAACCATCCCATTGGGTCATTGGTGGAGATGGTTGGGCATACGATATTGGTTTTGGTGGACTTGATCATGTTCTTGCCAGTGGTGCTGATGTTAATGTGTTGGTTTTAGATACGGAAGTATATTCAAATACTGGAGGTCAAGCCTCAAAGGCAACACCGCATGGATCTGTTGCAAAATTTGCATATTCTGGAAAGAAAACCAAGAAAAAGGATCTTGGATTAATGATGATGAACTATGGATATGTATACGTAGCATCGATTGCTATGGGTGCAAACATGAATCACGTCCTCAAAGTAATGAAGGAAGCAGAATCCTATCCTGGTCCGTCATTAATCATTGCTTATGCGCCTTGCATCAACCATGGTATTAAGGCCGGCATGGGTAAATCCCAATATGAGGAAAAATTAGCAGTGGACGTTGGGTATTGGCCACTCTATCGTTTTGATCCTCGATTAACTGATCAAGGAAAAAATCCATTCCAATTAGATAGTAAAGAACCGAAAGGAAGTCTTCATGATTTTATCATGGGTGAAATTAGGTATAACTCGTTGACTCGTACGTTTCCGGAAGAGGCAAAACGATTACATGCAGAACTTGAAAAGGATGTCAAAGATCGTTACGAACAATACAAAAGAATGGCAGAAGCATAAGCCATTCATTCACCTTTTTTCCTTTTAATTTTTTTTATCCTTTTTTGGGGACAAAGTTCTTAATAGTGTTTTTGATTATCTTTTTGTGGTAGATGGGACAGAGTAAGGACTATATGTTTTAATCTCATGATGAAAAGAATGGTTCTTTCTGTTCATAGTGGATATTTGGGGATTAAATCACGTGAAGAAACGATTATTTGCTTTAGCTGAAAATATTAAAAATACTGATACGGTTCATATAGTGACTCATATTGATGCAGATGGTTTAACTGCTGGTGCCATCGCAGTTAAAACATTGCAACGAATGAAGAAATCTTATTCCATTGAATTTGTGAAACAGTTAGATCCATTAGTGATAAAGCGATTAAATACTAGTAACCATGAACTTGTATGGTTTACAGATCTTGGAAGTAGTATCGTTGAAGATCCGTACATCGATTTTTCTTTTATTGTCACAGATCATCATGCATGTAATATTAAAAAACAGAATGTTTCCTATCATTTCAATCCTCATTTATTCAACTTGGATGGAAGTTGGGAGCTCAGTGGATCAGGAGCTACTTATCTTCTTTCAACCGCTATTGATACAAAGAACAAGGATTTAGCTTCGTTAGGATTAATCGGTGCTTGTGGGGATCTACAAGATAGAAAACATCGTAAGTTGATGAGCATGAATAGACAGATCCTTAAAGATGGAATTGCTGCCGGAGTACTTCAATCAAAGATTGACATTCAGTTTTTTGGACGAGAAACTCGACCGGTTTACAAAATGCTTCAATATGCCAATGATCCAGTTATCCCTGGAATAACCGGCAGAGAATCTTCTGCAAGAACCTTTCTTTCTGAACTACAAATTCCATTGAAAGATAAGGATCAATGGAGACATTGGATCCATTACAGTGTCGATGAGCGAAGAAAAGTAATTTCGCAATTGGTGAAACTATTATTATCCAAAGGTTTTGGTTATGAGATGACCCGTCGATTAGTTGGAGAGGTATATGAATTAACTAACGAACCTATTGCTACTGAACTTCACGATGCTAAAGAATTTGCTACATTGTTAAATTCAACTGCTCGTTATGGTGAATTTGAAGTAGGACTTCAGGTATGTCTAGGTGATAGAGACTCGTATCTAAAAAAAGCCAGATCGCTACTCAGAGGTCATCGTCATAATCTAGTTGAGGGGCTACAAGTAGCAAAAGAGGGAGGAATCGTTCAAATGGATCATGTTCAATTTTTTCATGCTGGTACAAGTATTAGAGATACTATTGTTGGTATTATCGCAAATATGCTATTAAATGATGGAGAAACTCGAAATGATCTACCTCTTATTGGATTTGCTAAGAAGGCTGAAGGTACGATAAAAGCATCAGCACGGACAACACAATTCCTTGTCAATAAAGGACTTGATTTATCTGTTGTAATTCGTACTGCTGCTAAATACGTCGATGGCGTTGGTGGCGGTCATAACATTGCTGCTGGGGCAACAATACCTGAAGGAAAAGAAGAAGCTTTTTTAGAAAAATTTGAAGAAAAAGTGAAAGAACAACTTTCACCTTAACTTAGGATGTTTTATACACGTTTTCGATCGTTACTTCAAAAACCAATGTTTCTCCAGCAAGATGGTGGATGCTATATCCTTCTCTTTGCAGATCCATTTCAAACTCTGGAAGTGCCTGTTGTAAAAAATCAAGTTCCATGTCATAGATTCGAGGATACTCAAAAGTTCGATTAAAATTGCTCTCTCGGGCTACACTATATGACTGGTTCTGATCATATTCAACAATGTATATCGAAATATTTACCAAGTCATCCGTTACAGAAGCAACAGTAAGTTCAATGTTCACTGGTCCAAACATGGTCTGTTCCTCATAACTATATACTTTTCCTTCTTCCGGATCAAGATGAAATGTGATAGTATTTTCATCATAGGTCACTGATGTTGCATCAGGGAGAATGAATAAAGTTTCCTCGCCAAGTAAATCTATTGGGACTTGGGTGATGTTTTCTGTTAGATTTTCTGTCTTAGTTGGAGTTGTTTTTGTAAGATAATATGTATCCATTGTTTCGATGACCTCAGTTGCATCTTCCCATATTGCAAATGGTGGACACATTTTAATTGCATCATCATATGATGGATTAGGGTCGGTAATATCAAGTGATCCAAAAATAATCAGATTGGGTAGGGTAAATTGTTGTGGGGGATTAATCCATTCTAACTCAATACGCGTATCTGTTTTTTCATTTACCTGAAGTGATTGATTAATGAAGTTAGTTGGATCAAAGATATTTTGGTTGAAAACAGTGGTGTTGATAACCGCTCCGATTCCCAATTTATTTGCACCATATGCTTCTTCAGGCGGAATAGTAAAAGTATATGATTTTCCTTCTTCCGTACCAATTAATCGTGAAATCAATCCATCAATTAAACCAGAAGAATAATCGGCATAGTCAGCAGGTGGTTGAGCAGATCTATCCTGATTTACAAAAACATTTAACGGTTCATAGGTTCTGGATGCATCATGTATTCCTGCATCCATCGCAACATCTTCATAAGATGTGTCAAATATGGTATCATTAGATGCATAGCGACCAATATACTGCACATCAGCACAATCTCCTTCTTCAATGATGCGATCTTCACCAGTGTTTGTTTTCGTATCGTCATCAAACAGATTACCAAAGATATCTTCACCAAATGAGCTAACTAAAAAAAGGGATAATGCACCTGCAATAATGATCACTAATGCTATAATAGCTACTTTTTCATTGTTCATACGGGGTTTGAATGAAATCATATTATATTAAGCTAATGCCTTTTGAGGCTTTGGGACAGTATTATCTAATCGTGGGTTATTTGTCTGTCAGTTCCGTTCA
>CAYOTP010000022.1:0-26358 GCA_964406955.1 uncultured Thermoplasmatales archaeon
GTACAATCAACTCCCCAGCTTAGAAGATCATAATCCATAAATAATTCAATGAAGAACAAAAAAATTGAGTCGATATCAATTCTTTTTCAATGACTGATTTAAAGAAAAAATTCATCAAACAAAAACCCATGTACCAATAAATAATAGGGTAAAACTATGAATCAAATAGCTGCTGGAAAATTGATGGTAAAGAAATCAAAGTTTTATGCCCATCTCTATAGACTTTCTTCCCCAAAAGATCTAAAAGAAATAATAGATGATCATAAAAACAAGTATTCAACTGCAAATCATCATTGCTATGCAATAAATTATCAAAATGAAACAGGTACGTTCATTAAAGACTTCCAACATGATGGAGAAGTGGGCCATCCAGGTAAAATTCTTTTGAATCTCTTGGAACAACATAACCTAAACCAACATGCTTTAGTCGTATCTCGGGTATTTGGCGGTATAAAACTTGGTATAGGTGGCGTTTCCAGAGCTTTTCGAAAAGCAGGCTCTGGTGCCATAACATTAGCAAAAAAGAATTAGACAAACAAAGTACAATTTTTCTTTAACTTACGATGCGGGAAGTCCCCTTTCGGAAGGGAGAGGATGAAAGCATCATAAATTTTATAAAATATTCCACCCATATTATTTATGACAAGATATGTGAGCCCTTGTGGAAAAAAAAGCCAAAAGTAGCATACTTTTCTGAGTGAGGCAAGGCTCGTAAAACTATCTTCCGAATGCGTTGTGGACACGCCATCAACGATTCGTTTCGTTGGTAATCTTCGACAAACAGGTATGGAATATGCTGAAAGGCCAACGTCCATATATTCGAAGGAAGCCCCACCGTTAGCGTGGAGTTGTTCACTGTTTATTTACAATAGCTACAAATAAGCCAAGCAATATCGGAAATAAGACAATATAATACATGACATCAAGTGTTTGAAGAAATGAAACAAAATCAATCCCATATAATTGAACAAGGACAATGACCACTAGGATCAAAGGGATGCATAACCCAATAGCTAATGGAATTACTTCGCGATTGACCATTTCACTGATTCCTTCCACATCTCTCCTGACACACAGAAAAAGATAGGCCTTTTGCTTATCTTTAACTGCAATTATTACACTTATATCACATTATTTGCAAACAAGTCATCCTAAATCAAATATCAAAGTAATCGACAATTCTTTTTTTCTTCTGTTTAATGGGAGAATACTCTTGCGATCCATTATACACTTCATCAGCATCACATATTGTAAAATCATCAACGATTTCAAACGGATCGTAATCTCCATCAACGGTATCCCAGTAGATTTCCATATTATGGGCATCCATTGCCATGATTATCCCTTCGTATTCCTCTATTTCGCCCGAATCCTTTTTATATTGACGAACCACTCGTTGCCCAGGTCTGAACGTATTAAACAATGAAGGATACTCCTTTTGATTAGCATTATTATATTGTTTTTTAGCCATAATTACCAACCACGCTTTTTATGATCATGCTATTTTTTATCAATAAATGTATTTAAACACTAGTTGTCAGATTGTCAAATAATAAAAAATATCAGCATGAAAAAAAATAGATAAAAAAATAAACTAGGGTACTACCCTACACAATCTACGTTGTCTTAATGGTACCAAGCACTGGCTCATAGATCAATCCTTTATCCATCAAAGAATTCAACGCTTCATCAGTTCGAGCATCATCTATTCCTTTTTTTTCACAGGTTTTCGTAATGACATCCCAAGATACCCCATCATCGCCTTCATGGGCTTTGATTGCTTCCATCACGATTTTTTCAGCTTCCTCATCCTCCTCAGTCATAACGGGAGGTATCACCTGTTTTTTATCTGAAGATGATGTATCTGATGATGATTCTTGCTGTGGAAAATCTGTTGTTGTATCAGTTTCTTCGCCCATATCCATATAATCCAAAGCATCCTGAAGCATTTGAATATATTTCTCAACCAATACACGATCGTATTTTTCAAATGCAAGAGTTACACCTTCAGCAACAGATTTACTATATCCTAACTTAAGTAATTCATCAACGGTTACCGTTTCCATTGATAAACCTTCCTTTACTGCATCAATACGATGTTTTGTTTGAACGATAGCCTCTAAGATCCATTGGTTTCGAAGCGGTGCGGTCACCCCAACGATTTCTTCAGGACGAACCGAAGCATACATAGTATCACCCTCTTCAGGTTGATACGATCGGGATTTACCTGTCACTGCCACAAAAGAAGGAACCTCCAACAATTGTAATTTTTTTGTCATCTCCGGTTGATACTGACCTGAAAACAAGGTAAACACACCTGTGGGATCGGAAACATGCGCCCGAACAAAACTTTCATCCTCAGCCATACTTTCCACGTCTGTGAGAACACCAACAAAAAACAACCGATTCACTTTCGCACCAAGTGGTGTCAATACATACGATGGCGCCATCTTCTCTTCACCTTTCAATGAAACCATCGTATCATTGTATTCCATGGCAAATACACGCCATGCATGTTCTCGTTTCATGCATATTCCTCCAATAAGTTTCGGATATGATCAATTTCTTGTTGAATATCAATCGTTGCCAGATCCAACTCAGTTGCTAGAAAAGTTGATCCAAAGCTATCCTGCAATGAATTACCTCGAAGTTTCACCTTTCGAGCAAAAAGCACATCTCTGATTAATCCTTGCAATTCCTCTGGATTCAGCTGTTTACATTCATCCATTGTTTTTCCAAGAACCTGCTCTGTTTTCTCTCGATTTAAAATCGTTTTCACAGAACCTGTTCCATCATCGATGATACATTTGATCCGCAGATCCGTAACACCATCAACTGTTCCATGGACCCTACAACCCTCCTCCTGAAGAACCTGATTGCATTCAGGACAACGTAGGATGATACCAGAGCCCTGCTGGATTTCAATTATCGTCCCGGAAATAATGACATCATACATCCCTGGATTCTCATCAAGTTCGGAAAGCTGCACGGATCTGATAGGTATCTTTTTTTCATCGATATGTTTCTTTTGTTTTTTTACCGTAGCGTTTTCATCAAGATTCACTTGTGGCATGCCACGAAATGATTTAATATAGCCACCCTTGATGTAAATAGTCGCATCCTTTGTAATGGAGAAATCATCCCATGCGGTGAATGGTATCTTTCCAGTTTCATCACCAAGCACACCAGTGAACATCAGTTTTTTCTCATCATCCACCGTTATTTCTTTTTCATCGATGGATAATACCCTTGCAGTCAATTCAACGGTTCCAATTAGTGGCGTAATCTCAGCAATTGTAACCTTTTTAGGTTCAAATGTTTCTTTGGGCAAGGCATCTTTTTGTTTCTTTTCAATAAGCAGTTGACTTCCAAAATTAAGCTGAACTCGTCCCCGCCACTCCTTCGTGTACGCATTTGATATTTCAACAACATCTCCTTCTGAAACAGCTATCTTCTCCCATGAAGTAAACGGCATAGTCCCACTTTCATCACGAAGCAATCCTGAATAAATCTGTCGAGGCTGCCCCTTCACCATAATATCTTTTGGATTCACCGAAACAACCTGGGCCACAAGCTTAACATTTCGTTGATTGGGCTGAAGATCAGCTAATTTCGTTCTCTTCATCGATCCCGATGGCAAAGTAGTATTCACGCCAAATTTTTTCAGAAGCGTCTGCTTTGCCTGATTAACCGGAACACCATATTCTAAGAATTTTTCCAGTTCCTCAGCTACCTCTTGAGCAGATACTGCGTCAATTTTTTGATCCTTTAATTTTGAAAGAATGTCTTGTGCATGCTGATTAAGATTTTCCGTGGTCAAAAGTCTTACCCCCACAGCCACTTCATTTTGGAATACATTTTGTGTTATATGAATGTATCCTTCATTTTTCTAAAGAACGATTCATATCTAATATAATCCAACAATGTTGCCATCATCATCGATATCAATGGAATCAGACATTGGTTTTTTAGGAAGACCTGGCATCGTAGTGATATTTCCCGTCATAGGAACTAAAAACCCTGCTCCGGAAGAAAACCTGATGTTTCGAACCGTTATCTTAAATCTTTTAGGTCGTCCTAGAAGACTTGCATCATCAGAAAGGCTATACTGTGTCTTAGCAACACAAATCGGTAATCGGTCAAGTTGGTGTCTTTCACACAGTTTTAGATCTTGTTCTGCTTCAACACCATACACTACCCGATCTGCACCATAGATCTTTTTAGCGATTATATCGATTTTTTCCTTAACCGATAGATCCAGATCATATAATGGATTGAATTTTGATGGATGTTGCTGTATGAGAGAAACTAGTTTTCCTGCAAGCTCAATACCTCCATCACCACCTTCATTGTAGACATCGATAACTGCAAAAGGTACCTGTCTCTTATTACAAAAGGATTCCACGATCTGAATCTCTTCTTCAGTATCATCAATGAAATGATTCAATCCTATCATGACTGGGACACCAAATAATTGAATGTTCTCTAAATGTTTTTCAAGATTCTTCAGTCCCCTCTCCACCGCTTTTTTATCTGAACCCTCACCATGACGTTTTAATGCACGAATACTAGCTAGCAGTACAACAGCATCAGGATGAAGATTTCCCGTTCGACATACGATATTGAAAAATTTTTCAGCACCAAGCTCAGATCCAAACCCTGCCTCTGTCACAAAGTAATCAGCAAGTTTCAACCCCATCTTTGTTGAAAACAGACTACTGGTCCCATGGGCAATGTTGGCAAAAGGCCCTCCATGAACAAACGCAGCAACGCCTTCAAGTGTTTGAACTAGATTTGGTTTCATCGCATCTCTTAATAATGCACTCATCGCACCAACCGCGTTTAAATCCTCAGCGGTGATAGGTTCATCATTATACGTATAGGCAACGATAATCCGTGATAAACGTTTTTTTAGGTCCTGTAAATCCTGAGCTAAACAAAGGATCGCCATGATTTCAGATGCAGGCGTGATAGCAAAAGAATTCTCATGAGGGACCCCATGCTTTGGGCCACCTAATCCAACTACAACATTTCTCAATGCCCGATCACTGATATCTAGCACTCTTGGCCATACGATATATCGTTGGTCGATATGAAACGCATCTCCATGGAAAAGATGATTATCCAATAGGCTTGCAAGTAAATTATGTGCACTTGTGATGGCATGCATGTCTCCAGTGAAATGTAAATTGATATCCTCCATAGGAACAACCTGGGCATAACCACCCCCAGTTGCACCTCCTTTCATGCCCATGATCGGGCCAAGAGATGGTTCACGGATCCCAAGCATTGTTTTTTTTCCTAATTTAGCCAATGCTTGCGCAAGTCCAATGGCAACAGTTGTTTTTCCCTCCCCTCCGGAGGTTGGATTCATGGTAGTAACAAGGATAAGTTTTCCATCTGATTTTGATTTCAATCGAGACCAAGCATCCAAAGAAACTTTACCTTTGAAATCACCGCAAGGAGTTATTTCATCTGATTTCAAACCACTTTTTTCTGCGATAGTGAATATATCTTTTAATGTAGCTTCCCTTGCTATCTCAATATCAGATCTCATATCGTTCACTCTTTAGAATCCTTACACCTATGGTCCCTGGCTTGTTAACTAAGAAGTCGATAATCTTACATGTATTCCTCGACAATGATTTCAACTTCTGTTCTATCATGATCTGCCTCATCACAGAGCGTCATTAGTTCGTTACTTATCTTTTTGACGAAACGTTCATCCTTGATGGAACCTAGATTTATTCGAACATTTAAACTGGCGGCATGAACTGCAGCATGTCCAAGTAAAGCAGCAACACCTGCATCGGTAATCGAATTCGTATTTCCCTTTTTTGCCACATCAATGGAATAGTGAAGAACCTTTTTAGCAATTCTTGCTGTTTCCATTGGAATTTCAGCAGCTTTTTTATAGCCATTTTGAATCGATTCCGATCGCTTCTTCTTTTGTTCCTCAGTTTCCTTAGGCATTTTAAAAGCAGCCATCACATCATTGAAAGCGATTGTATCCTCATCAATCAATTCTATCAATCGTTTCTGCAACGTTCTTAATTGTTGATTCAACTGAGAAACATCTTCTTGAACGTGTTCATATTTTTTCTTTCCGATCGTCAGTTGACAGACCATTGAATCCAATGCAGCTGCAAGGGCACCTGAAAGAGCAGCCACACTTCCACCCCCGGGAGCTGGTGATGATGATGCAAGTTCAGATAAAAAGGAGCTAATCGTTGAATGAGCCAATGCCCCCTTCTCTTCTATCATGTATTCAATGACTTTCTCATCAGCATTAAATTCATATAGATCAGATAAACCAAGATGATTAATTGCTAACGATACAAGATCATCCTCATCACTACATTTTTCCCTTAGTTTTTTTGCATAAAATCGACCTGCAATTACCAATGAATCCATAGGTACTAACCCAACGATTTCACTACCGGTCACCGCTACATCATATTGTTCTGCTTCCTCTTTGACTGCTTCATAAACATCATGAAGATTTACCTCCCGGTAATTCAATAGGTTCATTGAGACTTGTGCAGTGTTTTCATCATACATCATTCCTCCAGCCTGTACTCCTTTGAATTTTCCAGGTATCCGTTCAGGTTTGCCATCAGATCCAATGATTTTTTCACCATTTTTATCTTTCTTAACCGTTCCACTCGTTCGAATAGCACCAGCAATCTTTGATGCAACACTTTTATCGCTTGTATCTAAATTGACATTATATGCAAGAAGGATATCACGACAACCTGTTGCTGTTGCACCACTTTTGGGAACAAATTCAGGTTTGCCAAAATCAGGGGTAAAAGATGGATCTTTAAATTTTTCTTCCAATGCTTCATATTCTCCCTTCCGGATCTGAGGTAGTTTCTCCCGGTCAGGTTTTGATGCTGATTTTGCATACAAAAAAACGGGGATATTGAGTTCATCAGCCATTCTTTTTCCAAATTGTTTTGACAATGAGATACAATCATCATCTGTAACTCCTTTTATTGGAATGAATGGCATCACATCAAGAGCACCCATTCTTGCATGTTCACCTTTATGTTTACGCATATCAATCAAAGCAGTACCCACTTTTGCTGCTTGAAATGCTGCTTCTAAAACATCATCTGGCGAACCAACAAAGGTATAAACCGTTCGATTGAAATCTGCACCTGCATCCACGTTAAGAACTTTCACGTCTTTTACGGATTGTATCGCTGCGGTTATTGCGTTGATGATTGCTTTATCTTTTCCTTCACTGAAATTTGGGACGCATTCGACAATTCTATCCAACTAAATCACCGTAAACCCTTAATTATGACCTTTCTTTTAACCATTTGGGATTAGAGACATGAATTCAATAGATCTACTAATAAAAAATGCAGAAGAACTGATAACATTAAAAGGCCCTGATCATCCCCGTATAAAAAAAGAGATGAATGACCTTGGAATCATTAAAAAGGGAATGATTGCAATCGATAAAGGAACGATTATTGATATTGGCTTTAACTTGGATTATGATTCAGATCATACCATCGATGCAAAAGATCATATTGTCATACCGGGATTCGTCGATCCCCATACACATCTTGTTTTTGCTGGATCCAGAGAATTCGAACTTGATTGGAAACTTCATAATCTTTCATACATGGATATCAAAAAGAAAGGTGGAGGAATTGATTATACGGTGAATCATACAAGAAATGCTACGTTTGAATCGTTATATCAACAAAGTAAACGTCGACTGGATACCATGCTTTCATATGGAACGACCACCTGTGAAGCAAAATCCGGATATGGACTTAATCTTGAAACGGAAAAACGCATACTTGAAGTTCAACATCAATTACACCGTAATCACCCTATTGACCTCGTGTCTACATTCTTAGGTGCCCATGCCATTCCAAAAGAAATGACTGCTGAAAAATATGTAGACCTTGTCATTAATAACATGATACCTATGGCAAAGACCCGTGCTGAATTTTGTGACGTCTTCTGTGAAGACGGTTTTTTCAATCCTGAACAATCAAAACGTATTTTAGAAGCAGGTAAAAACGCCGGATTAACCCCTAAGATTCATGCTGATGAACTCGTTGACACAAATGGAGGATTCCTTGCTGCAAAACTAGGGGCAATCAGTGCAGAACACTTATTGAAGGTCAATGGAAAAAGTATTGATGCAATGGCCAAAAACAATGTCGTTGGAGTTATGCTTCCAGGAACACCGTTTTCATTGATGATGAAAGAATATGCTCCCGCTCGAAAAATGATCGATGCAGGTGTCCCAATTGCGTTAGCCACTGATCTAAATCCAAATTGCTATGTGGAAAACATGCAGTTCATGATCCAATTAGCCTGCTTTAACATGAAGATGACACCAGCTGAAGCGCTCACTGCAGCAACACATAACGCTGCTTGTGCAATTAACAAACAAGATAGGTTAGGAAGTTTATCAATAGGCAAACAAGCCGATGTTCTTTTATTAAATATTGCAAATTATAAGATGATCCCTTATCATTTTGGAATAAATCATGTATCAACCGTGATTAAGAAAGGAGAAATAGTAAAAAACAACTGAATGAGAAAATTATTTTGCACGTATCAGTTTCAATGATGTCTAAGATCCGAAGAATCTTTAGAATTTTTGGATGAGTGTATCAAGATCATATCTTTTCATTCTACGGTTTATTCTTTCCTTCGTTTTTGTTTGTTCCATTCCACAAGCTTTTGTTCAAGAGCAGCAACGGTAGCTGATTCAATAGTAAACTGCACAGGTCCTTTTCCAATCCAATTCATTCCTCTACGTTGATATGCTTCATCAACCATTCTTTTCAGTCCTTCAATAGTAAACGTGTTATCTTCTTGTTTTCTTTTTTCGACGTATGCACAAATATCATCAAATACCTGGTCATAGACTTCTTCATCCCAACTTGTTTCATCAGACATAATTTAAAATCAATCCCTTTTATGTTTCTCAAGTTGTTTCAATCCATTCCACCAATGCATCGGATCTGTTTGAATGATCGATGTAAATAGCTTTTTTGCTGAAATTGTCTGCAATCGCCGTTCGGTTTTGTTAAGCCAATCCTCGGCAGCGATAAATCCTTGCCTTCTGTATTCTGCAGCAGTGATGGCTAATTCCAATAGATCAGCATCTTTTGCAATGATTCCAGCAGTTGTATCCAGCGATTCGATTTGATCCCATAGCATAAGAATGCGATTGCCGATTTCATCAAGTGGTTCCAGTTGTTCGGAAACTGCTTCTCGTTCGTCTGCAGTAACATATCGGTTTGCCACCTTTTGAATATCTCCGATTCTGCATTCTCCCATATCATGGAATACGAGTATGCTGCAGATGGTTTCTGGAGAGGGATGTTGTTCAAGAATTGCAAGTACATATGCTATTTGAGCTGCTCTTAAACTATGTTCAGCGACAGATTCAGGCTGATTCACTCCTAAAAGTTTCCATCCTTCTCTTTGAACGCGGCGAAGCATGCCCAGCTCATAAAAAAAATTAGAAAAATTGGTCTCTTTACTCATAACAATATGTGTACATGATTATTGTTGAATTAACTTTTTTGGTGGTGAACTAAAAAAGCTACTTTTTTAAATTACGTTTTGTGTGAACGTTTGGAAATGATAAAGCTACATATCCATGAATCTCAGTAATACTTTCACAGAGCTCCACCCCCTTTGTTTTTTAATAAGGACCATGAATGCTATGATTCCATTTACATATGGGGGAATCAAAAAGTGGACCAATGGACTAAGTCTTACGTTGAACGGTATAGTACTAATAAAAGGAAAACTCGTGGTGTTATATCTTCAGTCTCTCGACCCACCGGTTTTGTATGTTCAGGAATTTCGGAAATCGATCAAATGGTTGGTGGATTGTGCACTGGAAAAGTGACTGCATTCTTCGGAAAAAGCACATTACTGTCAACCTTGCTTCACCGGATTTGTGTGAACACATTTGACATGTTTCATAGTCCTACGATTGTTCTTGATGCAGGAAATCAATTGAATCCGTATGTACTTGCTCGCTTCGCTCGCTTACAGATACTATCTGAACATGATCTGTTACGTCAAGTGTATCTTAGTAGAACTTGCACGATCTATCAATTAAACTCACTTGTTCATCATCATATCGAACCGCTTATCCAACAGGTACGACCAGTTACGGTGATTCTTACCGGTTTATTCTCTTTAATTGCAAGTGCTGATCTCTCCAGGGACGATGCAACAAGATTACCTGAGATACTGATGGGGGAAATTAAGAGAATAACGAAAAAGTATCAAGTAGCGACGATTCTTATTGATAAACAATCTATTGATTTCCTCCAAGGTGTCGTTGATTCGTTGATTGATACCACAATCCACGTACAAGATATGCGTCATTGTCCAAGAATTACTATTGCTCAGCAGAATAGGCAAATAACTGTTACTAGTGAAACATTTGGGCAATTATGCTTACAGGATTTTGGGATGGTGATTTAACCCGCATGGGTCGAACAATTCCAACGTTTCGGCAGATGATTGAATCATTTGGACTGGAATGGATGGATTTTAAGAAAGGATTAAGAAAAGAGGATAAAGAACTCTTTGATGCATTACTTAATCATGCAAGAAGACATAGTGCAGCAGGACATAATTTTTCACATGCTTTTCCTTTTGAAACAATTGTGATTAGTATTTTATTAGAACATGAGAAGCAATTGCACAGACTGCAAGAAAGTAATCAAGATAGAAGTAAAAAAGAAGATACCTGTGAAACAGGATAACAACGCAAGGAAAATCTGGGGAAGAATAAGGTAATATGATAGGCCATTAATCATTCGCCAACATATAGTATAGTGAGGTATTTTACCAAACGCTTTTTTTTCAATTGCTACTTTATGAATAGAACTTACATGATGATACAGTAGTAGCAATGTGTCTATGTGGTGAAATTAAGTCATCCACCAAGAATATAATGAAAATGTAAACGACTACCTTTTAGTAATACTACGTATTATCCATTTGTTGAACTGACTGATGGGCAAAATGAATGAAAGTACAACTGTTTGCAAATACTGCGGACGAAAAATGAATAAAATTGATTACGAAATAAACAAGGGATACTGTGGAAAATGTCGAGAAGTTTTAGACTGGAAACAAGTATTAGGTGAATACAAGACATTTAAAAAACGAAAAGAGTGAAAAAAATACTTTCAATACCCTTTGAACTATGTTTTTAACAGATGGTTAACATCTTTTCATCTTCAAGATGTTGTGATGTAATCATATGATACAAGGATTTGTTTTTGACTGTTACCCGGATTATCGAAAGAATGTGATGGTTACCTGGCTGAAAACAAAACAAGGAATAAAAAAAATTGAAAACAGGTATCAGCCTTCTTTTTATGTTGGCGGTGTTAAATACGATTTAGACCAATTACAAAAACGATTGCACAAACATCCCAGTGTAAAAAAAGTAAAACATGTCAAAGAAAAAACAGAATTGGGAAGTTCTCAGCGAAAGGATGTCCTGGCAATCATACCACATCGATTAAAAGATATCCAGCAACTTGCACAACAGATACAGCAATGGGGTCGATATCAAAAATATATATTATATAATGTCGATTTGCGATTGAATAGTAGATATCTGCAAGAACAAAATATTTTTTTTAATGCAATGGTTACCTGGACGGGAAACACATTCATCTGCCACGATGATCAATGGAGCGTTGATTATCAACTACCTTCTTTTTCCCAAGTAACAATTGACCTACATACAAAAAAATCTGCGAGAATCGATCAATCAACTCAGATCAAGACCATACGTATCGATGATATGGTTGTTGAAACGGAAAACGAAGTGGATACATTACTCACAACCTTACGTTTAATTCATAAAAAGGATCCTGATATTATTTTTACAAAAGATGGGGATAGTTATCTATTCCCATTACTACACCATCGTGCTCTGAAACAGGGTATTGTCAATGCATTGCGTTTCGGACGAGATAATGAAACATTACAAAAAGGAAAACAAGAAACCTCTTACACAAGTTACGGGCGAGTACTCTATCGGCCTGCATGGTATGTATTTCACGGACGATTCCATATTGACACAACAAACTCTTTTTTTTATCGGGAAGCAACATTTGATGGATTACTTGATGTTTCCAGATGCTCACTGCTTTCATTACAACACCTTTCCCGACTTGGGGCTGGAACCTCGATAAGTCAAATACAAGTAAACACCGCAATAGATCAAGGATATCTTGTTCCCTGGAAGAAACAGAAACCGGAACAATGGAAAACGGCAAAGATGTTATTACAGGCAGATAGAGGCGGCTTGATCCTTGATCCTCAAACCGGTTTACATGAAAATGTTGTTGAGCTTGATTATGCTTCATTATATCCTCATATTATGGTTCAGGAAAACATCAGCCCTGAAACGGTATTATGTTCCTGTTGTCCTCACTCAGATCATCGTGTACCACAACTTGGATATCATATCTGTGAACAGAAAATAGGCTTAATTCCCACCGTTTTGAAACCAATTATCGATCGACGATTCAGATTTAAGGCGAGGGCAAAAAATACGGCATATGATACCCGTAAGTATATGCAATTGCAGCAAGCATGGAAATGGATTTTACTTGTAAGTTTTGGATATACGGGATATAAGAACGCTCGCTATGGTCGCATTGAATGCCATGAAAGCATTACCTCCTTTAGCAGATCAATCTTACTGCAAGCAATGCATCTTGCTGAACAATATGGATACAGGGTGTTACATGGAATCGTGGATTCCTTATGGGTACAATCCCATAAACCGCTGGTTTCTCCTTCAAAATTAGCAACAATAATCAGTAGGAACACTGGTATTCGTCTGGATGTAGAAGGAAGATATGATTGGATTGTTTTTTTAAAAAGTAAACATCATGATTATGGAGCATTAAATCGATATTATGGACGATTTATCAATGGTGAATTGAAAATACGTGGCATTGAACTTCGGCAGCATAGTACCCCTACTTTGGTGAAAAACATGCAAAGAGAAATGTTACATGTATTTCAACAAGCAACAACAAAAAAGGAAATGAAAGAGAAAATAGCCAGTGCAGTACAGATCGTCGTCTTCTTCATGCAATGTTTAGTTGAACATAAGGTGCCAATTCATGATCTGTTAATAACCAGTCGAGTTGCAAAAACAATTGATGACTATAAGGTAAATACGGTTGTAAATGCAGCGTTAAAGCAAAAACAACAAGATGGTATCATGGTACAGCCAGGTCAACACATTACGTATGTTGTCAGCAATACGGCAAGCCAATTATATAATGAAAAAGTCTGCGTGAAGGAACGATTATCTTCAGACACTTCTATAGATGTACCATTTTATCTTCAGTATTTATGCCGCTCTGCTGAAACGGTATTACTTCCCTTTGGATATACTGAAGAAGCATTGCTTAAACATTTTTTGAAAAAAAATACTTGTAAAAGGAGAATATCATATGGGATTTAATTATGAACATGAACTTGTTCTACCCATACACTCCTATTTTGCCTCAAAAGCTGAATTCGTATTTTACGAAGTTTCCATAGGATTCTGCCGAGCGGACATGGTCGTATTTCAAAAAAATGATGTTATCATTGCTATTGAATTAAAACTTGCAGATTGGAAAAAAGCATTGATGCAAGCCCAAAACTATCAGTTGGCAACTGATTTTGTCTACATGGCTTTTCCTTCATCAAAATGTGAATTGGTATTGAAAAGAGCAGAATCCCAATTACGAAAAAAAGGAATCGGTCTACTTTCGGTTGATGAAAAAACACAACAAGTAAAGGATGCGTTATCTGCGAAAAGATCTGGTTTTATGTTTGGTAGATTGACAAAAGGAGAAATTATAAAACAAAAAAGAAAAAACCAAAGAAAAAGATTATAAAAAAAGGAAAAAAAAATTAAGAATACTGTTGCTTGGCAAACATAGCTGGCCTGCAATTTTCACAGAGTGGTAAATTTGTTTCCATGGCTGTTTCATTGTATACGAAAATGTATTCTATCCCAAGACCCCTAAAATCACAATCTGTGATGATAAAATCTGATTTGTCATGTGGAGCTGCAAGATTGTTTTTCAGAAGTTCTCCCTCAAACAATGTTTCATTACTTGCCTGCATACTGATACTTGTTTCATTTTGAACGATTGTCACATTTTCAGTTTCTGTGAGATTACCCATGAAATCATAATAAGAAATGGCCCAAAGTCCAGAAATATCTACAATGTCCTCTGAGGAAATCTTTTCAAAACTGATGTTTACTGAATCCACATAATATGTCCTTGGAGTTGTCCAAGTCCCCCATATACCTATGAACACATAAGCGGTTCCATTCTCATCTGTTTGTAATGAAATAGTATACGATTTATTCACCCAGGTATATCCAATATCTTCATCTTGTTGATGGCCCGTGTTATCTTGGAAGATAAGATCATCAGCGGTTTCAGGATTTTTTGTTGTGACACCAGTAATGATTCTGAATAGGTTTATATTTCCCCAATCACGAGTACCAAAATCATAGTTAATAGTGAGTTCATAATGAGTGTTTGGATCGAGATCAAATGAGTTCTGCGTCCATATTTTTCCAGCATCGTTCATATTATCCAAGTAGAATTTTATAGAATGGTCTCCATCTGTGGCATGGTCATCTGATTGTTCAACTGTCCAATTGATAGGTGGATCTAAGAGATCAGTACCATCTGGAGTCCATCCTTGCATACCTTTTTCAAATGAGTAGAAAAAGTATGATGGTGTTGATTCATCAGGTATATCATCAACACATCCGGAAAAAAATAAGGCTCCAATAAGAAGAAACGAAACGAGAGTGGCAGCGTATATGTTACGATTGTTTGATATTTTTTTCATATATTTCTTTCACCTTTTTTGATTTTTTTCTTGATTTATACCATGATTAGTTCCAATTGCTTAAATATAATGGGAAGATGTTTGGAAAAAACCAACTAAAAAAATTAAAAAATTAGATGTAGGGAATTAAGAACAATGCCTATTTTTCTTTATTTTTACTGAAATGCACTCGTTTCTTTGTTTCATGTTTTACATAAGGTATGACTTGTTTTAGAAGTGATTCATCCCATTGTTTCTTTTCTATTATCTTTTGTAATATAGTATCATCTAGCGTTGCAACCTCATCCCATTTCTGATTTCTTTTCAGAATTTCTTTAAGTTTTTCACGTTCGATTGTTCCTTTTTTTGGCATGAAACATCGTAGTGATTCATTGAAGCTAACCTTTGAATCAGTCCCATAGATAACATCAAGTTGCTCCCTTGTCGCGTACTCGATAAGCGCTTCTTTGATACTATCTAATTCAGCATAAATATCCAGTTTCATTTGTTTTTTTCGTTCATTCAGTTCAGCATACCTATCAACAAGTTGTTTACCTGTTTTTTTCATGTACCTATTCTGTTTCTGATCACGTATTTGATAGAGATGGGAGTATTGAGGGCAGATCGGTCTATACTCACACCACTTGCACAACATAGAAGGGTTACGCGGAAAAGCAGTTGTATTCTCAACCGTTTCGATTAAAGAGATCAATTGGGATTTTAGATAATCCAATTGTTTAGAAGAAGGTTTAGACTGCATTTCTTTGTTGAATCTAAGGAAATGCCAAATCAATGTTATTTCCTTTACATCCGGATATTTTTGCTTTACACCTAGCGCATAAAGTGCAAGTTGCCTATCAGTATCCAATTGTTTTTGATGAGGGAGCCTGGAGTTTGTTTTATAATCATGGATTTCATAATACCCAGTTTGGCCTTCAGCAATTCGATCTATGTAACCATGTAGCACATAGTTTTTATCACTGCTAAGATTAATAATTACATGATCTTCAGTAGCAATGGTTCTTTCTTTGTCAAATGGTTTATATGATTCATAATAATCAGTTATAACTCGTTTTGCAATGGAAAGATAGTTCTCCATAGTGTATTGTTCTTTAACAATTAAAATTTCATCATTCCAACGTTCATACCATTTATGATGTAAAAAATTTAGAAGATCATTCAGCGTGATTCTGTTTTCATATTGTAAATCCAAATATAGCTTTTCTAAAGTTTCATGAACGATACTGCCAAGAAATGTTTCAACTGTATCTTTAATGATCGGATCAACGTTATTCACATATTTTAACTTATATTTATAAGGACATTGTTCAAATGTGGCTAAACAGGAATGAGAATACATCATAATAATATCTGACAATTATGTAAATAGTATTTAACCACTAATGTAGGAGGTAGATAAATGTAAAATGCCATGATTTCAGTAAATAATATAGAATACTTAACGTTGTTCAGCGACATTGAATTTTTTTTACTGATATCAAATTTGATTTGAGCTAAATAAGACCTGAAAATAGATGTGAAAGAAGGGTTTTTGCTTCTTTGGTTGATATACTGGAAAATGAGAATTTATATTTTCCATTAATTGCTTTGATCCTTAATTCATTAGGTTGGTAGGTACCTTGTTCCTGTATATAAGTTCCAGATCTGACCTTTATTTTTTTAATCATCGCAGGATCCAAATAAAAATTTTCAGTGTTTTCCGAGAGGATTTCATCAGGGGACATATCAAAATATTTTTTATGAAATGAGTAACCTGAAAACGCAGTTTTTGCCATTCTTTTTAATACACCATCTCCTTGATTTTTGCTTTCCTCTCTAGATTGCTTCACAGCTTCTGATAACATCTTATTTGTAACAATTGCAGCTATCAATCGTTTTTCTGTTACGATGAGGTTAAATGATTTTTGCCCGAAAAAACCGGAACTGACATTAGGTATGATTCCAATAATTTTTTCATCCATTTTGTATCCACCTTCAACTATGATAAAATGGTAAATATCAATCTAGTTTTATACGTTCTGCTTAGGAAAGGATGCATTATAAATAGTAGAAATGTTTTATTTTTCCGTGAAAAATGAACGTAAATTAAGTAAACTACGTAATTTAAATTTCCATTTTAACAAAAAATTTATATTGTTGAAGATATATAACATTTTAAATCAAGGGGGTTAGAGAAATGAATGGAAGGAAAGTAAATTTTGTAATTTGTTTTTTAGCAGCTATGGCAGTCATCACTCCAACATACGTATCTTTGGAAAACAATCTCGATGAGTCACAAAACTCATTATTGAGTGGTCCGATTCTTGCATTTTATCCAATGTCTCATGATTTTGGATATGTCCAAGAAGGTGAGCTCCATTATACAATTTTTCAAATATGGAATGATGGAACAGGAACACTTATTTGGAATTTAACCAGTAGCCAAACATGGATTCAGGTTTCTCCAATAACTGGTGCATCAACAGGGGACGATGATGTAACCAGTGTAAGTATACTACTAAATACAGATGGTCTTCCAGCAGGTCCACACATAGGACAGATTATTATTAACTCAAATGACGATACAAGTATACATTGCTTCAATATATCATTCAGGATAAATAATCCACCGAATACACCCAGTAAGCCAAGCGGACCCGAAAGTGGTGTTGAAGGAACGGTTTATTCATATTCGACAAGTACAACTGATTCTGATGGGGACAATGTAAGATATGGTCTAGATGTAAATCATGATGGAATTGTTGATCATTGGTCTTCATACTATTATCCTTCAGGGGAAACTTATACAATAAATATTAAATTTAACAGTGCGGGAACATATTATCTTAGGTTTATTGCAAAGGATGTACATGGAGCAGAAAGTGGTTTTTCCCCAGCTAAAATGGTTATTATAAGTGGTGAAAATCAGGCCCCTGAAGCTCCTTCAGCCCCAACATCCCCATCCACGGGCGCTGTAGGTACCTCATATTCCTTTACTACCAATACTACAGATCCTGATGGAGATAAAATAAGGTATGGCTGGGATTGGACTGGAGATGATATCATTGATGAATGGACTGGTTTTTATGAATCTGGTGTTCCAGTAACTCTTTCGCATATGTACTCCGCGGAGGGTACATATCACGTTAAAGTCGTGGCAGAAGATGAACATGGGGCACAAAGCGGTTTTTCCCCATCAAAAACAATTGTAATAACTGGAAACAACCCTCCAAATAAGCCTTCGATGCCAACTGGGCCGATATATGGTAGAATTGGTATAACTTATTCATATACATCATTGGCAATTGATCCGGATGGAGATAATCTAGAGTATTTATTTGATTGGGGTGATGGATCAGATTCAGGATGGATAGGCCCCTATAATTCAGGAGATGCTGCTACCGTTTCTCACACGTGGAATACAAGAGGAACATTCCCTGTTAAAGTCAAAGCAAGAGATTCGTATGGGGCAGAAAGTGTCTGGTCAGACTCATTGCCTGTAGGTATGCCAAAAAGCAGAGAATTCTTTAATGTTAACTATCAATTCTTAGATATCTATCAAGCAATCTTGGATTTCATTCAATCCTTCAAAATTAGTTAAAGAAGCTTTTCCACCTAAACTTTTTCTTTTTTTTAAATGTAAGAAAAGGTTACTCTTAATTTGAGTGTAAAGAAGTAAAAGAACGGACGCGGCGGGATTCGAACCCGCGACATCTGGCTTAGAAGGCCAGCGCCTTATCCAGGCTAGGCCACGCGCCCAATGGCATATCTTACCGTTATCTTATCTTCTGAGAGTTAACTTTTGATACAGACGAGATGGTAATTTAACATAGTTACATTAAGATACTGAAAAAAAGATAAAATAACAGGCTTTTGCCTGCGTTTATTCATATGGTGCTGCATCTTCAAGAAGGTCAACATGTGAGATGATCATTCGCCGGCAGCAATATCTTTCGATGCCTAAATCGTCTAAGATTTCCTTGGGGCCTTCCTTTGGTTTTTCTCCAGTATCTACTGCTTTTTTATAAATATCGAATCGTCTCTTGAATTCATTATATTCTTGCGCTATGACCTTTCCGCAAGTGAAACAGCGAACTGGTATTATCAATTAACATCACCTATATGATTTTTGACGTTTCTTTCGAGCACCACGACCAAGAGGTTTTTTCGCTTCTTTTCTTCTTGAATCATTGACAAGTAAACTCCTGTCGTATTCTAAGAATGTTTGTTTTAGATTTTGATCATCGGTAAATTCTACAAGTCCCCGTGCAATGGCCGTACGAATTGCATTTGCTTGACTCATGTAGCCTCCTCCATTGACCGAAACTTTGATGGAGACGTTATCTACCACATCAGATGCTATTGTAATTGGTTCAAGTATTTTCCAACGAGCGATTTCTGGTTGATGCAATTCTAACGGGATTTTATTGATTCGAATAATGCCATTTCCCTTTTGTACAGTTGCTCTTGCGATAGACGTTTTTCGTTTCCCTGACGTATTTACAACTTTTTTAGCCATTAGATATTCGCTCCTAATGTTTTTGAGATCTGTTCAATGGTACGATAGTTAACATGATTTTTTATAGCATGTTCAAAGATTTCAGCTTTTTCGTTTTTTAAGTCTTCTGGAATGCCAATATGACACCGTAAACGTTTGTATGCGGCTCGTCCGTGTGGTGTCTGATAGGGTATCATTCCTCGTATGGATCGTTTTACAATTCGTTCTGGCGATCGATGATAGAACGGTCCTTTTCGATAAGTCCCAATCTCACGTTTTTCCTTGTATTCGTTTCGTATCATTTTTCTCTTACCGGAAACAACTGCTTTCTCTGAGTTAATAACATGAACTTCATCGCCGTTAAGTAAATATTTTGCAACAGATGTCGCAAGTCTTCCTAGTGTGGCTTGATTTGCATCAATTACTCTTTTCATATACTGTTACCCCATTATTCGAATGTTCTTTCCTTCAGGATTTTTTTTCAGTAATTCTTCAATTGTCATTGCAGTACCGCCGGCCTCTGTAATCTTCTGTTTTGCTTTATCACTAAAGTTCCATGCTGCAATAGGGATCTTTTTGGTTAATTCCCCCGAGGATAATACTTTACCTGGCACCAATGCGGTTTCCTTTTCATTAACGTGCTTGTCGATACGTTTCAAGGTTACCTCAGGCCAGTTCTTTGAGGACTTTTGTAATCGAAGTGCTACATCTTTCCATAGTGGTTTGTTATTATCTAACGCTTCTTTTTTCAATTGATTAATAAGATCGATTAAGAGCGGATTTGTTTTTTGAATCTTCTGTGACATGATATAATCTCCAGGAATGAGGATGTTAGTGAAAGCGGGTGCTATTTATAAGATTTGCGGGAGTAAAAGGTAATAATTATATGTGTTTATAAAGATGCGGGTGTCTATGTCGTATGTGATTGCTGTAAGTGGGAGTGGAGGAGCAGATAAAAATCTTTCAGTAGAGAGCTTATTTATTGCAGAACAAGTTGGTGAAGAAATTGCAGCTCGCGATTTAGTATTATTGACTGGGGGAAAAGGTGGAGTGATGAGGTCTGCATGTAAAGGAGCAAAAAAGAAGAATGGGACAACTATCGGAATTCTTCCATTTTCAAAGGATGAAGCTAATGAGTTTGTAGATATCGCACTTCCATCAAATATGGGTTATGGACGGAATAGATTGATCGTTTCAATGGCTGATGCCATTATTGCAATCACTGGTCGATGGGGCACATTAAATGAGATAAGTGAAGCGTTATTGCAACAGAAACCATTGGTGTTTCTTAGAGGAACTGGTGGTATCGTTGATGAATTATTCAAGGAAGATATTTTGTTAAGCGAGTGTGAGTTTGTTTCTTTTACCACATCACCCATTGATGCCGTGAATCAAGCGTTGGATCTGATCAACAAGAAAAATGAATCAAAACATTAATATGAATAGAATTCATATCTTTTTTGTAAGGGATGTAGATGCGTGAATATAAGATAAAACGAGGATATGATCCAGATATAAATGCTGTTATCAAGGAATATTTTGATGTTTCAGCAGATGTAACAAAAGGATGTTCATTTGAAGTTGAAGGTATCGGTAAAATCGAAATGAAAAAGGAGAAGAAATCATTGTTTATTGATATTGAGCCTCCAAAGAAAGTATCTGGGGATTATAGCATCATCAAAAAATGGAATCAGTTTTTGTATGATGCAACAGGAAAAACTACGAAAGAAAGGAAAAAGGATTTTGGAAAGATAAAGAAGAAATAATCAATCTTTTTTTATGTAATTGCAGACGTACTTATTTTTTTACTGTTTCCCAATCCTTTAAGAATCGTTTTATTCCATCATCTGTGAGCGAATGCTTACTCATCTTGCGAATGATCTGTGGGGGGATGGTTGCAATATCTGCACCAATGCGAGCGGATTGGATAACATGAATGGGGTGTCGTATGCTTGCAACGATGATTTCTGTTTCAATATTGTAGTTATAAAAAATCTCTACTATCTCTTCAATGATTTGCATGCCTTCTTGACCAAGATCATCTAATCTTCCGATAAATGGGCTGACAAAGCTTGCTCCTGCTTTTGCAGCAAGTAATGCTTGATTCGATGAAAAGATTAAAGTGACATTTGTCTTGATGTTCTTTGTATTAAGTATTTTTACTGCCTTTAGACCTTCAGAGGTCATAGGGATTTTTATTGCGACATTTTTTTGATATTTTTTTGCAACACTATTGTAAAGTTGTTCGGCTTCCTTTACCATATCATCAGCTAATTCACTTACTACCTCAAGACTGATCGGTCCATCTACAATGGTGAATATTTCTTCAATGATTTCCTTAAATGATCTTCCACTTTTTTTAACAAGGGTTGGGTTTGTGGTGACACCATCTACGATTCCCCATGTTGCAAGTTCTCTTATTTCATCTAGATCGGCGCTGTCTACAAATATTTTCATGGATATATGCTCCTTACTGGGGGATATTAATTGGGTATTGATAATTTTTTTGTAACAACTAACCAAAAAAGATAGTATACATAAAAATATGTATTAAGACATGATATGATGTATAATTAAAGAAATGGAAAAATATATATAATAGGTACTACATTAGGATATTTGCTAGGAGAGGAATATGCCTCTAACAAGGAAAGCCCGTATTGTTGGAAGTAGTCTGGTTGTCACCATACCAAGCCAAATGGCAAAGGCATACAATATCGAGGATGGTGACGAGATAGAAATCATACCAATGGAATTTGGGGAGTTCAAAATTAGGAAGCGGAAGAAATAGCTCCCCCTAATTCTCAAATTTAGAATCATTTTTTAGAAAAAGAATGTTATTAAACTGTTCTTTGTTTACCTCTTGTTGATTGCATATGGTCATAATAGCTCCCTCAATTCTTTCTGCTGATTTTGCTTATCTAGCTTGCGACATAAATGCTGTTGAAAAAGCAGGTGCAGATTGGCTACATATTGATGTTATGGACGGTCATTTTGTCCCTAACCTCACCATCGGCCCTGTTGTGATTTCAAAGATTAGAAATCACTCATCATTGTTCTTTGACGTTCATCTTATGATTGATGAACCTGATCGTTATGCGAAACAGTTTGCAGAAGCAGGAGCTGATCTGATCACGTTTCACGCTGAAGCCCTATCTGATTATGACAAAATAATTGATACTATTAAATCATTACAATGTAAAGTAGGCATCTCTATTAATCCAGAAACAAGTGTTGATTTGATAGAAGAGGTCATTTCTTCTGTTGATCTTGTTCTTCTGATGTCGGTTCATCCTGGTTTTGGTGGCCAGGAGTTCATTGCTAGCGTATTACCAAAAATCAAGAGAGTAAGAACCATAATCGATGCGTTAGATAAACAAGTATATCTTGAAGTAGATGGTGGTATCAATGACAAAACGGTCTCAGAGGCCATCAAACAAGGTGCTGATGTCTTGGTTGCTGGTAGCTACGTTTTCAAACATAAGGATTATGCAAAGGCGATCCAATCACTTAGATCATATGAAAATAAATAAAAAAAAGGAAATGCATAGTTTTTCTTTAGGCGATTCCTGATGCAAGATCCTCAATGACTTCCCGTTTGTTTTTTGCTTTTACCACACCACTTGCAAGCAACACTCCTTCGGAACCAAGCTCAAGTGCTTTGGATACATCATTTCCATTTTTCACCCCTGCCCCACATAAGACTTTTACCGAAGGATTCACAGATTTCACCGCGTCAACAGATCCACTCACGATACCTGGATCTGCAGAAGTAACAGAAATATCTCCTCCGATCAGCTCAGGTGGTTCCACTGCAACGAATTGTGGCTGTAACACTGCCGCTGCTTTTGAGGTAGTAATGTTATTGGTACAAACAATAGTGTCTAAGGATACTTCATTTGCCCGAGTTAAACAAGCATCGATGTCAGCAAGTGTCAATCGATGTTCACTATGATTGATAAGAGTGCCGACAGCGCCTGCATCCTTCACTGCTTCAGGTAATGTCCATCCTGTATGACTTCCGGGTTGTATTGGATCGATATGTTCACTCCATACAGGTATTGAAACAGCGTTCTTAACTCTGAAGATATCTGTTGTTTGTACGGCTATGGCCATGCTCACATCCATTTTATTTCCAATTTCCTCCATGATCTTTGCAATCTCTATGACCTTCTTTCCAATTGCCTGATCATATGTTTTTACATTAAGGACTATAACTGGTGTTGATAACATATCATTGTTCCTCCTCATCATAAAACTTGTATTCTTTGAATCGTGTAATCGAATATCTTTAATATAGTCTTTCCCATCCATGGGTTCATGGCTGTTGATTTTCTTCCACAATCAAGTCTGTTTATCGGAATTATTCCTGCGTTAGCACTTGTTTATTTGGTCATGAGAAAATGGACAGAAGGATTTCAGGAAAGAACCGTGTTTTTAATGTTTGTCATTGGTATTGTTAGTGGATTTATTTCTGTCTTCATTGAATTATATGTTAATCGAATACATTTTTTGGAATTCATCATCATTTTTAGGCTTTTACAATTGATGATAATCATTATGGTTTTAAATCTACCCAGATTCCATGATAAACCTGCAATCGTACTATATGGATTAGTTTTGGGACTTGGATTCGGTTCGATTTATCCACCCGTTTCTTTACTATTAATCAGTGCTGAATCTATTGTAACCTCACTTGATGTGTTATCCATTCTTATCGGCTCCCTTGGACTGATGTTTCTTCATGGTGCTACAGGTACATTACTTGGGTATGGTATCTTTAAAAGAAAGTTGTTTGAGACCTTTTTATTATCAATCACTCTACATGTGATCGTTCAGTACTTGTTTTTCGATTTATCTTTCAGATGGATATGGATCCTTTCGATAGTGGGAGTCACCGTATATGTGATCACTCAAAAAAAGGTTCTTTATACAGTATTAGACCAATTCAATCGAAGAAAACGAGCAAAGAAATCCAATTAATCAAAAAGGAAAGTACTTCTAAATTTGTAACAAAAACAGTTATAACAAATAATTTGATTGAAGTTATTTGAATGTTGTGTGGTGGAAAAAATGAATTTTATTGAAAAAGTGAAAGGATTTATCCTTGAACCAACTGAAACATTTCAAAAAGTGAAAGATGAAGAGGTAGGTGAAGCTTTACGTTTTTTTATCATTTGGCTTCTTATCGTTTCTGCATTATCTGCAATATTTTTTTCCATAATCGGTATTACGATTCTTTCCACGATGCCTCAAACAGATGAACTTGCCATGTTTGATTCGTTCATTGGAGCCGGTGGAGGCATCGTTATCGCAATTTTTATGTTTATTTTCATGTTGATCTTTGGCGTCATCACTATCTTCATTGGTGCAGGAATCATTCATCTTGGTGTATTAATTGTTGGTGGAAAGAACAAATATCATCAAACCCTGAAAAGCTTGATATATGGTGGCACTCCAAGTTATTTATTCGGTTGGATTCCATTCATTGGCACCATCGGATCTATTTGGTCTCTTATCCTTTCCATCTTTGGAATAAAAGAATTACACGAGATTTCAACTGGGAAAGCAATAATTGCTGTTCTCCTACCAGTTATTATTCTAAGCGCTATAGCAAGTTTTTTCGTCTTAGCGGTATTTCTCTCTGGACTAAGTCAGTTTCCCCTTCCACCCACACCGTAATTTTCACATCTAATAACAGAAAATCAATGGCTTAGAAGCTTTTTCCCTTTTTCCCATCATCAAATTCTTCCCTAGATCTTCGGATTAACCAAAGGGCAATAATACTTAGAATAATTCCACTAAAATAAAACCCAATGGTAAAGATGCCGACAAGACCTCCAATAAATGCCACATCCGAATGCTGCCGTCTAAACGACATAACAGCACCAATCAACGTTACTACTGATAATATAAAGAGGATACTTGAAAGCCAGCCAAGCTCAGCTGTTGAATCCTGGATGGTTAACGGATCGACACCAGTGATTTTTAGGGTATGAGTAGAAAGGTTAAATGGGAAAATAAAAACCTCTTTTCTTATACTTGTTGATACGTTATTTGATTCTTCTGTGATGATAAGATCGTGTTTGCCTAATTGCAGTGAAGAGGTAAAGAAGGATCCATCGTTTTGCAAGGTAAGATTTTTTTCTTGATCAATACTTAGTGAAATATTTGCAGTATCGACCACAGAAGTGTTATCTAAAACTATTGTTAATTGACCATTCACTCCTGCAAAAGAAGCAACATCCATCGGTCCTTGTAAAAAAACCATGGGGAAAATTGCTGAGGAGATAGCAATGCAAACAACTACAATGAGTAAAAGTGAAGCAATCATTGGTTTATCCGTACGGGGTTTAATCGATGAAAGAATCGTCTTTCGTGGTTCCCCATGTTCCTCCCAAAAACAATCAGCTTCTTCTTTTTTAGACGTGTCATCAGCTGCATTTACATTTTTGAATTGAGCAGTTTTCGCTATGAAATGATGAGTACAATTCGGGCAATCAACTGGAAACATAGGTACCTCCTTATTTATTTTAGCAATGACATGTTGGCCACATTTAGGACATGTGATCCTCCCCTTCATCGTAAGAGTCACCACAACTCACAACAGATTCCTCCATTAAAACAATTTCTATAAATTCAATTCTAATTGTTGCAAGGGTGGCTTTTTTATTTTTGATGAATAAAAACATAACTGTAATGAAAAAAAACTCAATAACTGTCATTTAGATAAAGTTGGATTATTTTCCTAAAGGAGGATGTCCACATCAATATGTTTAAATATCATTCTCTTATTCCGATAGAAGAAAGGCGGTTAAGTTATGGCAAAATTTCCAGAAGCGGAACAAAGATTGCTCACAAAGCAAATATGTATGAAATGTGGTGCAACTAACCCAATTCGTGCAAAAAGATGTAGGCGTTGTCGATCCAAAGAACTTCGCATCAAAGCTAAAGAAAGCCGCGGCATGTAATTT
>CAYOTP010000023.1:0-25565 GCA_964406955.1 uncultured Thermoplasmatales archaeon
GATCTCTTCTAAAACCTAAACCTGCAGTATTTGGTAAATCATCAAAAGTAATATTTGTGTTTTCACAAATTCTAATGAAATGGATCAATGGAACGCTTTTATACCATTTCGATAAACTTTTCTTTAAATTACCATCGATATCGCATATATCTATTACCCGGTCACGACCAATTTGTTTCACAATTTTTTTGAAAAAAATCCGGGCATTTCTTATCTTAATATCTTTTAAAATGTCAGTAGGAAGGTCCACAACGCTTTTAGCCAAATTTATTTTAAGAAGTGATGATTCGTAAGGAATATGTGTGGCAAGTGGTAATTTATCACCTTCCTCTACATCTATTGCTTTTTTGATTCTTATTTTTTCATTGGAAATTGTTGCTATGTAGTGATCAGGAGTAACCTTAATTTCCCTGTTTGTTGATGTTTTAATCCTGACCCATGTATCAGTTTTTCCTTTGATAAAACAAGTTACTCTTTTTTTAACGAGTTTACCTGACGGTCTATCCAACGCGTACGCATATAATTTTTCTGAAGGATTAACATCGCATTTTATCGTGCCAAATGAATCAATCTTTTTAACATCCCTCTTTTCCATATTATTATCGACAATAGGGCCAATTTCATCAGTAATAAATTTCTTATTCTTATCATCATAAAGATACACTTTTTGAGAGCCAATATAACAATTCCTTCTTTTCGCTGCATGATAAAACGGATGGGAAAAACATACTTTTGCATCGGTAAACCCAATAATACGAGCAAGAGATCCTCCTGAGGTGTGTGGTGCCAATCCGATGACTAGATGTCCAGTTAAATCCTCGATTTTTCGAACGTTGTAAAATCGTTTCATTTGATAGTATCTGACAAGTAATTCATCGATGAAATTTGCCACTTTCATGAAATACTCAGCACAGGATTTTGCAACTATTGCATCTTGTACTTTTAGTTCGCAGATCTGATCTTCAGTTTCCAAAACATTACCTTCGATATCGTGAGCATATCCAAGGTTTTTGAGTTTTTCAATACTGACATGTAGTTCTTTTGGTTTGAAATGAGTTAATGGTGCATCGGTCATATCGAATCGGATGGTTCCATCTTTGAAAACGCTGACACCATGTTTTGCTCTAAGGATTCCTTTTTCGATTGGTTCTGGGGTTTTATGTTTTGAGATGGTTCCTTGTACACCTTTGATGATATCTGGAACTCTGCGGATCTTTAATCGTTTCTTTGCTTTTTCGATTTCTTGGTTGAGATTTATTGTTTGAATCTCTATGCGATCTTCCACGGCGACAGTATGTCCCCCACAGTCGCAAATGATTTTGTATGTGTTTTTTTCGCATGTGGTGCAAACCCGTTTTCCGGCTTCGAATTCGATTGCTTTTTTTTCTGCTGCTTTACTGAATAATCGTTGATTCGATCCATAATTCCCAAGTGGAAAAAGAACGTGTGGTGGTGGCTTCATCTTTCGTTCTGCTGCTTTCTCTGGTCGACCCATTCGAGTACCAATTCTGAATGGTGCTCGTGGTTTTATGGTGATTCCTGAGAGTTGAGAAACGTATTCTACCGTTGTTTTTTGTTGGTCGCCTGTATTGTTTTGATCTGGTTCGAGGATTCCTTCATCTTTTTGTTTTAATCCTAGACAATAAAGTACTGATGGACCATAGTGAATCGTGGTGAGTTTGTTTTCATCTTGAAAGTGTAAAACTCCTAGGCTTAAGAGGATTTCTTTTATTGATTTTTCAAAAGGAAGTTGCAATTGGGAATCTTGGGTGATCTGAGCGTGTTCCTTTATAAAACCTTTGAGTTTTTGAGCCTCTTCTATTGTTATGTCATGCCAGAAGAGATTATGAACCGGGTGAAGTGGAATGTCATATTTTTTTGATAGCAAGAGTGCTTCGTCAAATGTTGGATGTTGTAGATCGATTCGTTTTTTGAGTTGTTTTTGAATTTGTTCACAGGTGTTTTTGTCAGCTTCTTTTATTTGTGCAAGTGTATATTTTTTGGGGAGAAGATTTAGGATTTTTTGAAGATCTTGAATCCACCACTCATATGTATATGATGCATCGGGCAATAATGCATTATTTTCAAGGAATTCTCCAAATGGAATGAGGATTTCTCCGAAGTCTACAATTTGTTTAATATTAGTTAGATCAATTTCTGCAGGGTTTTTAATTTGAACGAGGTCGCCATTGTGTTTTAACACGATAGGGGCATCCAGTTCATCACAGGGGGTTCCAATGGTTGCTTTACCCGGTCGTTCCATTTTCATTTGAGTTCCGATAGCAATGAACTCATCTGAAAGAAACATTGCAGCTGGGCTGACGGCAGTAGATGCAAGTCCTGCCGTTCGTGCGCGGCCATAACGAAGTCGAAAACCTCCAATTCTTGAGGGGTGACCAAATACAGGTCTTCCTGCAATGACTTCACTAATGTATTTTTTTGAAGGAGGTATTTCTGGTATATCCTCCTTTGTTTTCGATTCCTTTTCCTCGCCTGTATCTCCTTTTTTCTTATTGACAAAGATATCAAGAAAATCCCACCCATGCAATTTGAGTTTGCTAACATGCTTCAAGAGTTTTGGTGCTTTCAGGCATAAGCCTTCTGCGATAACAAGGCAGGCTCCACCTCGCAGACGATTCGATTCGATTCGAGGAAGATCCCTGTAACCGGTAACCTCTTCTTTTTCAGTTCCCTCTCCATTAATACAGATCGGGCAGTTGGAAACGATTTGATGAATCTCATCAACACTTGGCATGTACTGTAAATGTTGAACTCGTTTATACAGCGGAATTTCCTCTTTATATCGTTCAATTTCTCCTTTTGTGGGTTTATATTTACCAATATCAAGTTCACGGCGGACGACATCGGCGATGAGAACGCTCATCGCCTGACCAGTTCCACCTGCACTTCTTATAGGGCCTGAAAAATACAGATCAACATATGTTGTACCATCGTTATTCTCCCCTAATTTCACATCAGCAATTCCTTCCAAAGGGGCAACTAATACTCCTTCAGTTAGAATTGCTAGCCCCGTTCGGACCGCTTGGTCAAGTGCTTTTTCAATTGATGGGAAAGAATAACTTTTTCCATTTACAATAAAGCGTGCAATCTCAAGTGATACAAGTTCTCTATTACCAATGTTCTTTGTCACTTCCCTGATTTTCGGTGCAATGTTTTTAGGGCCAACTAGCTCTTCCACTCGTGCTGCAAGATCCTTTGCTTGGGGGATCTCCACAGTAAGATTTGGATCAAATCCTTTTTTTCGTGCGGTTTCAGCAATCGTGTAACAGGAATCAATGTCTTTTTGTAACTGGGAAAAATATTGACTCATTTCAGAACTTACGGCAACGGGATCAGCGGATTCTGAAGTCATTGTTTTTTTCTCCATTTACGAAATTTGTTTTTTAAAATCCATCATAGTTACTTGTCCAGTACGTAAATCAGCAATGGGGAGTTTTGCAGGATCCGGAATGAAATTCAGCATTTTTTGATAGGAAGTTTGTGCTTGCCAACTTGATGCATTGACCAAAGTGACACCTCTGTATTCTCCAAGGCAGGCTAGATGAACATGGCCTGTTACAAAGATATCAGGTACTCTATCGATGATCATGTAGTCTTTATGTTCTGGAGCTAATGGTGTGTAGCCTCCATACATTGGTGAAATATGATGTTTCTGAAGCATCACTTTCATGATTTCGATGGGTTCGTTGTTTTTTAATCGTTGAATGTTAGTGGAGAAATCCATTAGGCTTTGTCCATGATATGATAATATTTCCACACCATGTAATGAGAATTGTGCAGGGTTGCCAATAAAGATGGTATCACATGAATGAAAGAGTTTTTGGATGTTTTTATCAAAAGCGGGTTGTGGTTCAGCAGGACGGACAGCATCGTGATTACCGGGTTGGATGATGATGGATATGTGATCTGGAATATGTTCAAGTTCTGCAGCTAATGCCTCATATTGTTTATATAGATCAACGATAGTAAGTTCATTTTCTTGATTTGGATAAACACCGATTCCATCAACGATATCACCAGGTATGACAAGATATTTTATTTTTCCTGCGACTTGTTTCTGTCGGCTGTTTCCCAGATTTCCATTGATCCATTTTAAAAAACCATTCCATTGTTTGCTCATGAATTCCTTGCTTCCAATGTGAATATCTGAAAGAAATGCAGCATGAACCGGTGCATTTGCTCTATGTTTTCTATTGTTCAAGCTGATATCAGGGTATATGATGTTGTTAACAACAAATAAATCTCCATTTTTACTCAGTCGTCCGGTTAATCCAATGACTTCGTCTAGGATGAGTTCTTCAGCTTGTGGGAATGCTTCCCTATTGCTTTTTAGAACGATACCGTTAAACGATCCGGTATCATCTTCGATTTCCAAAAAAATGTGACCATTTTTCGTCTTGCGGAGATCTTCAACAATGCCAACGAGTTGTATGTCATCTACACTTGTTTTTTTGACTCTTTTTATGGGGATAACATTGGCAAGTTCCCGACGTTGTGTTCTGAGAAGATTGCGTAAGATGTCGAACCGGTCAGCAAATAATCTTTTAAAATCCTGAGTTGTTCCCTCACAAATACTGTTACCTGTTACATCCTTGAGTATTTTGATATCTTTGTCGTATTCTTTTGCTTCCGGATGCCATGTTGAAGAAGAATAAATGGGTTTTCTAGGGGGAGAGCAAATTGGTTTGTGGGTACACTGTGTTTGTGATTGTGGCATTGCTTTCAGGGTTTTTTGGATATCTATTTCAAGATGATCTGGCTCAGTATCAATGAGAACAGATGGATCTGATATTTGATCGATATGTTCAGATGGATGAACAATAAGTTGTTGTTCAGCTTCCTTGACCTGATGAACTGTGAGAACAAGCGGGTAATCTTTCAGTGAGTTTGCAATATCTTCTGAAAATTGTTGTGGATCGTTTTTTGATAGAAAATATTCTAAAGTATCTGGTTGAATCAGAGTTCCATGTTCTGAGAAGAGGTCTATAATCGATTTCATCTTACCCGTATTCCACCCCTGTTTAAAAAGCAGTTTTCTTATAAATTTTAATTTGTGGAAAGTACGGTATGTTGTTGGTGGTTTTTAGCATTGCGGTTTAACGAATTTTTGAATGGAAAAATCACTGGTTTATACATCGTATCTGTCTTGAAAATTGTTTGTATGGGGTCTGTGGATAAAGAACTCACATAAATAGTATTCTACAAAAAGAATATAAATATTGGAAAAAGATATCTTTATAGTTGAAAACAATATGGGTTGTCTTCTATGATATCAATTCAGATTTACAAACAAGGAAATGACATGCTCATTGGTGCTTGTGATGAGCACTTACTTGGAAAGACATTTACCGAGGGAAAATTTCACCTTTACGTTGACAAAAAATTTTATGATGGGAAACGAGTACCTATTGAGACACTCAAAAAATATTTAGAGATGGCGACCATTGCAAATCTTGTAGGAAAAGAAACGATTCGTTGTGCACTCAACATGGGTCTTATTTCAACTGAAGGTGTTTTACATATTGATGGTGTTCCTCACGCTCAAATGGTGCGGATGATCTAAATTGGGGGGTTTTTTCTGATTTTACCAACAATTACTGTTCATCTTTATCCATGGTCATCTGATCCTTAAAATCATTAATCGTTTCAATGATTTTTTCATAATGAGTACCTTTCCAATAGATACGATTGCAGGTGGGACACTGCCAAAAATAATCATGATTCTGAAATACTCTTTCTGGAACTTTTTCTTCAACCATATTTTTCTTAATATCACGTAGTAACGTATTACAAACTGAACAACGATTCAACGGCGTGATCTTTTCAAGTAATCTAGGATAAGAAGTAAACACTTGTTTGATCTGATCATTTAATTTTGTTGATAAAGTAAGTAATGAAGGAATCCCTTTTTTGTTGGCTCGATAATGTAATTCTTTATCACGAGTAATAATTGTTCTTTTCTCATTCAATGCTATTCGAAGTAAATCATCATCAACTTCTTGTTTTGCAAAATAGGTATCAAAACCACATAATCGTAACCATTTCGCAAGTGTTCCTAGCATCTGATCGACAAGAAATTTCATTTCCATCAACATTTAAAAGAAAACCTCATTTAATTGAATTATCGATCGGTTTTCTTGCCTTATACCTATTTGTTCCATATTGGTTGTAATCTACAGTAGGCCAGATTTTTAAATATAGTTTATGAATCATTGTAATCTATAATGAAGTAATATTCCATCACCAATTTTTTTAGAAGAAATCATCTTCAATTGTAAGAAGTCTGTTTCTTTTTCAAATCCTTCACCCCTGGCCATGGTAGGAGTTTGTTTTCCCCCGATGATCATTGAACCGATAAAGACATATAATTCATCAACCAGGCGGTTTTGTAAAAAACTCCAAATGATAGTCCCACCACCTTCAACAAGGAGCGTTTTGATTTCTTGTTTAGATAATTGATCCAAGATATGATCCAACTCTAAAAGTCCATCTTTTGCAGGAGCAGAAAGTATCGTGACATTATCCGTGTACTTTTTTAAACATGGAATGTGTTCATCTTTTATGATTATGGTTTTTGCTTTTTCATTGACAACTAAGGAATGTTTTGGTGTACAGCATTGAGCATCAAGAATAATGCGAATAGGGTGCTGTGGACTGGATACATATTTTTCTTTCACCGTCAATTTTGGATTGTCATTCAACACAGTATTAATACCAACAAGTACCGCATCAACACTGTTTCGGAGTTGATAAACACGTTTCATATCTTCTTCTGAAGATATTCGAACTTGTTTACCTGATGGTGAAGCGATTTTACCATCAGCAGACATTGCACAGTTGATAATTATCTTTGGTCGATTCATATATCTATTCACTTTTCTGGATACATTGGGCAATTCGGATTATGTTCCGGACAGTATCCTTTTGATTGGCAAGGGGGTCCTGCATCTTTAAACATTCTTGGTGCTTCTTTTTTAACAAGGGTAAGCATTCTATTTGCAAGTTGTCGAATTTCCCATTGAGAATGCAGGCAACAACGAAGTTCAAAAAAATTCAGTAAGGATCGAGCATTCATGGTAACCATAATATTAGTACATGTTGCATTTGGAAGAACATAACGAGAGTCTTCAGCAGGAATACCCATTTCAATTAATTTATTGTATTGATCCCAAATGGTCTTCATGACCTTTTCATAAGCTTTTTTCATTTCCTTATCTTTTTCAATTTTTGGTGGTGTAATAAAACAAGGTCGTTCCAAATTAACATATCTTTGGCTCTGTTGCGCATAACTAGCAATTCGATGACGAACAAGTTGATGAGTTAACGATCTGCTGACCCCGCTGATAGAAAATGTAAATGAGGTATGTTCAACAACGCTTGTATGGCCAAGATCCATCACATGATTTAGGATGGCTTGCAATTCCTTTTCAGAAGAGTTCTTGAGTTCATCAGGACTAATATTACTGTGTGTTAATTTTGCAGCTAATGCAGGTAATCGTTCAGGTTGAGGGGTTACTCCAATTAGTCGAACGTCCATGGTAAAATACTCCCACACAATTAATAAAAACAGGGTTTAAATGTTTTTGTTACTTCCCAATTTTTCACTACTTGTAAATGTTGAAAAAAAGAAATCCTTAAAAAACGTGGAAGTTTTCTGCTTCTATTTAAACCATAAGCTTTTAAAAAGTATGAGGATTACCCTCTCTGAACAATTAGTTAGGAAAGCGAAGGGGTAAACAATATGCTTGCATTTGTGATTACAACAATCGTATGTTACATCACCTATCTTGTGCTAACAACAGGTAGTGGTGATATAGCTGGTCTTTGGAGCATTGAAGAATTACTTATCGGACTCATTCTCTCGCTCATCACTGGATTTATCAGCCAAACCGTTTTCGTCAAGGAAGGCAACACCAGAATGGCAAATCCTATTAAATGGATTTTACTGTTAGTGTATGCCATTGGGCCTTTTTTTGTCTCTCTTGCAAAAGCCAATATTGACGTTGCCTACAGGGTGTTGACAGGGAAAATAAATCCCGGTATCGTTAAGATACAACCAGATCTTAAAACAGATCTTGGTATAACGATGCTTGCAAACTCAATAACGTTAACACCTGGAACGTTAAGTGTTGATATTGATGAGAAGACAAAGGAAATATACATTCATTGGATAAACGTTGATGAACAAGCCATTAAAAAATCTCCTGTTGATTGTGACTATGTCTGCGGATCATTTCCAAAATGGATAAGGAGGATTGCAGAATGATACCATTGGCAACTGAATATTTCATAGTTTTGGTAATTTTGTTACTCGCTGTAGTAATGGCAGTAATTCGAATTATTTTAGGACCAACTGCACCAGATAGAGTGGTGGGGCTGGATACAATTAATACCATCGTCATTGTTTCCATGGTTGTTTTTGGCGCTGCTTTCGAAGAAGTAATCTACATTGATGTGGCAATTGTATATGCACTCCTTTCATTCATTTCAACACTTTATATTGCAAAATATCTTCAAGGAGGTGAATATTAATGGTAGATATTGTCAACCTCATTGTCTACATTCTTCTTGGCATTGGTGTATTCTTTAATGTTCTGGCAGCCATTGGCCTACTTCGATTCCCTGATGTATACACCAGGCTTCACTCAGGAACAAAATGTACTACATTTGGTTCGATTTTCATTATCGGCTCGGTTATCATTCTTGGACTTAAATCATGGTATCTTGGCGATGTGAATGGATCAGTTCTTGCAGTTCATAGTGCAGGCGCCTTACTTGCCATATTGGTGACCAATCCAACTGGCGCTCATGCCATTGCTCGTGCAGCTCACAAAAGTGGTGTAAAACCAGCTCAAGCCGTCATAGATAAACTAGAGGAGGATGAATCATGATTTTAGAAATCATTCATATTTTAATACCTGTGCTCATGATTATCGCAGCGATTGTAGCCGTTTATCTAAAGGATCTAGTTTCTGCTACGATTGCACTTGCCGCAATGAGTCTTTTGTTATCATTGGAATTTTTTATCTTACAAGCACCTGATGTTGCCATCGCTGAAGCAGGTGTCGGTGCGGCATTGACCACTGCGATATTTATTTTAGCGATTAAAGCTACAAAACGAAATGAGGAGGAGGCTTAAAAATGATGAATCGTCGAGATATGCTTGCAGCTGCTTTTTTGACTGTTATAGCAGTGTTCCTTGTGTTCAGCGCGTTACTTATCCATCCATTTGGTACACCATCAAGTTCAGAGATGGATCAATATATCATCGATAACACCGTTGAAGAAACAGGATCAAACAATGGCATCACTTCCGTTGTTTTTGACTACAGAGGATTTGATACACTTGGTGAAGCAACGGTATTATTTACTGCCGTTGCAAGCGTGATAATGCTTTTTAGGAGGTTGAAAAAATGAAAGGGATGTCAACCATCGTAAAAACCATTGCAAATATCAGTTTTCCATTCATTACCATTTATGGTTTGTATATCATTGCCCATGGTCATTTGACCCCCGGCGGTGGCTTTCAAGGAGGTGCGATTGTTGCTACAGGGTTGGCACTTCTTTTAGTCGCTCACGGTACAGAATGGATCGAATCAAAAATCAAAGAACATGACCTTTCAATCTTTGAAAGTGTAGGGGCCCTCAGTTTCATTGGCCTTGCATTACTTGGAATTATTATGGGTGGCGTATTTTTTTCAAATTTCTTAGTTGACTCTTCTTCATTATTTGGTGGTATACCTGTGGATGGTGCAGCAGATATCAACACGGGCGGAACGATTCCCTTGATGAATTTTGCCGTGGGTTTGAAAGTGATTGCAGGTTTGTTTGGTATTATCCTTGTTATGGCTATTGGACTGTCAAAAAAGGAGGGCAAATTATGATTGCTAACATCCCTTTTCTTGCTGTTGCAGGATTAATAATCATTGGTTTATATACCATATTGTTCAAAAAAAATCTTATTAAAATCGTGATGGGGATCACCATCCTTGGGAGTGGGGTGAATTTGTTCCTAATCACTCTTGGATATCGAAAGGGAAGTGTGGCACCTATTTTTACTGGTGCTTCTGAGAAAGGAGTGATGGCCTTTCCGGTACCCCAGGCCTTGACACTTACCAGTATCGTTATTGGTGTTGCCGTTCTTGCTTTAATGCTTTCCCTTGTAATTCATATTTATCGACACCATAAATCATTAGATGTCTCTAAAATAGGAGGTGATGACCAATGAACATTGTTGATATCTTGCTTACCCATGCACCTGCACTCACCGTTGCAATTCCATTACTTGGTGCGTTTCTAACCCCGTTGATCAGCAGGGTGAGTGAGAAAGGAAGAAACATTTTTGCCATTGCCATTGTTGGTGTAACCGCACTCTTTGTTTTACTTATGGGTTCTGATGTGCTGGCAAATGGCCCGATCACGTATGTGTTTGGTTCCACTGCGGCAACGGTACAACAATCCACCGTGGTTCGGATATTATTTCAAATTGATGCGTTAAGTATCCTTATGGCGCTTATTGGCGTTATCCTTGCGTTTGTAGCAGTGGTCTATTCTTACGCGTTTATGAAGAAAGATAGTGGCCTTGATAAATATTACACGTTACTTTTGTTGATAACTGCAGGTATGCTTGGAATGATGCTTACAGGGGATTTGTTTAACTTTTTTGTTTTCTTGGAAATCACGTCGATTTCTTCAGCAGCACTAGTTGCTTTTTGGACAAATAAGGCAAAATCTGTTGAAGCAGGATTCAAATACATTGTTATTAGCACCGTTGCTGCCCTGTTTTTCTTATTTGCTGTTTCCCTGCTTTATGGTCAATATAATGCATTGAACATGGCTAAAATCGCACAAAGTATGGGATTAACCGGTTTTTCACTTTTAGATAAGATTGCGTTGGTTTTGTTCATTGCAGCTCTTGGAATGAAAGGAGGTCTTGCACCAATGCATATGTGGCTGCCAGATGCTTACGGGAAAGCACCTGCACCGGTGTCGCTTCTTTTGGTTGGGGTGACTCAGGCAAGTTTGTACGGTGTTTTTAGAATGGTGTTCACCGTGTATGGCGATGTGATTTCGCTTCCCACTATTTCCATAGGATGGATTATTGTGATACTAGGTCTTGCCACTATGCTTATCGGGGTGATTATGGCCATTATTCAAACCGATTTCAAACGGTTGATAGCATATGGTGCCGTGGCAGAGCTTGGTTATATTGCTCTTGCCATCGGAACAGGTTTAACCATTGTTGCAAATGCTGACCCTATGATCACTGTCCAATCAGCACCTTTTGCTATGAAAGCAATCAGTGGTGGATTATTTCATATGATAAATGATGCATTAGATATCGGTCTTTTGTTTTTAGTTGCCGGAGCGGTATATTATGTTACTAAAGAGACATCACTGAATAAACTGGGAGGACTTGCACGTAACATGAAGTATACAACGGTGTTTTTCATCATTGGCCTTCTTGCAGTTTCCGGCCTTCCGCCATTCAATGGATTTGCTTCAAAGCTTTTGATTTATGAATCAACGTATCAGCTTAACCCGATCCTATCCATTGTTGCAATTCTTTCAAGCATACTTCTTCTTGCAATATTTATAAAAGTATTACATTCAGTGTTCCTAGGACCTGCACTTCCACAATTTACTGAAGTTAGAGAAATTCCAAAAAGTATGCTTGCTGCCATGGCAATCATTGCAGGGATCATTATCTTCTTTGGATTGTTTCCACAACTCATTGTGACGAATCTTATCGAACCTGCAGCGAATGCATTAGTTGATAATGCTTCATATTTACAGTGGCTAACAGGAGGGTTTTAAGATGATTGATTTGTTTTTGAAAACATTTGAAACAGGCAATGGTTTTTGGAATCCACTGGTTTGGATTATCGCATTTGTCATAATCTTTCTAATCGTGTTTATTATTCGGGGATTGGGAGAAAAGAATTATAAAAAAGGAACCGGACAAACTCAAGCCTTTCTTTCGGGAAATAATGAATATGATAAACAATTTATGCATGTGCAATCAAGTAATCTTTACTGGGGTTGGACTGAAGCGCTGAAATGGATAATTGATACGTTGAAAAAAATGCATACCGGTAATGTCAGTGATTATGTTCTCTGGTTTGTCGTAGTTACCGGATTACTTCTTCTTACTGTGGGGTTGATATAATATGGATATAACAGCACTTTCATTAACCATTCTAACGGTTTTATTAGGGGCAATTGGTGTTACCATCGTTGGTATCTTTCTTGGACTTGCATACAAAGGTATCGATCGGAAGTTAGCTGCACATATGCAGGGTCGTATCGGCCCACCACTACGACAGCCGTTCCTAGATGTACGGAAGCTTTTGGTGAAGGAAAATATTGTTCCTGAGAACGCGATTGGTTGGATATTTAACCTTGTTCCGTTGCTTGGTCTTGGTGCAGCAATCACTATTCTATTGTATCTCCCAATTGGTGGTTTTCCATCAGTTCTTGATGGTTTTATCTCTGCAAAAGGTGATCTGCTGGTTATCTTGTACTTATTGATCATTCCATCTCTTGCCATGGTAGTTGGTGGATTTGCTTCAGGTTCTCCCTATGCTACAGTTGGTGCTCAACGTGAGATGGCAACGATGATAGCCTATGAATTTCCCCTTGCAATCATCATCATTAGCCTTGCATGGAGGTTAAGCCTAGTTGAAGGAGTAACAAACGTTTTCGCCTTGTCAACTCTTCTCAGCACTCCTATTTGGGCCGTGGTGGGACCCCTTGGTTTTATCGGCGCTATTATCTTGTTACTTGCTTTGGTTATCGTCACACCTGCAGAACTTTCAAAGATTCCATTTGATTCTCCTGAAGCAGAAACGGAAATCGCTGATGGGTTGATGGTTGAGTATTCTGGAAGGAATCTAGCAATGTTTTACCTTGCCGATGGTGTAAAAATGGTGGTTATGGGTTCATTGATTATTGCCTTGTTCTTTCCCTATAATCTTTCGCCATTACTTGGACTAGAGTCTTATGCAGGACTCATTGCAGATGTAATGTTTTATCTAGTGAAACTGTTCTTGGTCCTATTGTTCTCAGTAACTCTTATCCGGGTCGCTGTTGCACGATTGAAAATCGATCAGGTCGTATATACATACTGGGTACCATTGACCTTACTTGGATTGGTTGGATTGATTTGTTTGATGTGGGATCAAACCATCATGACCAATTTCAGTATTCCGTCTATGATAGAACTTTTAGGGTTTGCGTAAAAAAAAATGGAAAAAAGAATTCTTTTTTTCTTTCTTTTTTCTCATTTTCTTAAACAATAAGACACTTAAAAGGAAAAGATATGTCCCAGTGTATGGTGTTAATTCAGTCGGAAAAACAAATCGCTTTTCTGTTTGTTTTTCTTCCACTACTTTATACTATCGTGGGAATCTTTTTCTTTCCATATCCGTTAGATCCCTTTGTTCAACAGATGATCGCTATCCCCTTGTTTCTAGGACTTGGGTTGCTGGTGTTTGGTTCATTTATAAGAACGAATTATTCATGGCTTGCTCGAGTGAGTGGTTGGATAATATTTTCCATGTATTGGGCCACCCAACCTAACACATTGTATTTTGGTGAGGATCATGATTTGGTAAATGCAGTGTTATGTGTGGCAGGTATTTTTGCACTCTTTTATCTTGCATATCATGATTGGTATGCGGAACGGAAAAAATTGTCTCAATCTAGTTTACAGTGGATAGCTGGAGCCGCAGCAATTGCAGGTCTTATTTATTTCATCATTGAATTAACACCAATTGCAATGTGGTTAATCTTGTTAGTAGCGCAGCATAGTGGAGGATTATTATCACTTTTTGTTTCAGGTGTTGTCGTTGATGGAAGATATTTGCTTTTCAACGGTCAGATCATCCGAATCATATTTGCTTGCACCGCAGTGCAATCAATGGTTATCTTTATAGGTATGCTTCTTCCACTTCAAAGGATTAATGTGAAAAAGAAAACGATTGGTATTGTTTTTACAATAGGGACTGTTTATTTTCTCAATTTAGTTCGTAATGCATCGATTATGTATCTTGTCGGCATTTATGGACCAGGGTTTTTTAGTATTGCACATAACTATATTGGAAAGGGAGGAAGTTTGATTGCTCTTATCGCAATATTGTTTATCCTTGGAAAATATATGCCAGAGATTTTTGATGAGATTTTTTCTCTTATTGATCTTGCAAAAAGAAAAGGCCCCATTGAAAAATGGGTTCAAAAGATAGTAAAGAGGAATACATGATGAACATTGCCAAAGGAGGCATTTCATGGATTGCTTCATCACTGGGTTTTTTTGTCCTTTTTTGTATAGGTAGCTTAATTGTTACAAATGTTTTGCAGAGTGCCATGATTTTTCTTTCGTTTTGTACAGGATTTTTTTTTATACTGCTCATAATTTTTTTCCGCGATCCAGATCGAACCATTGGAAATGATGTTATTGCCTGTGCAGATGGGATGATCAGAGAGGTTAAATCGATTTCAGATCCGGATATTGGGAATGCCTGGTTCATTTCAACGTTTATGAATATTTATCATGTCCATGTCAATCGAATGCCTGTTAGTGGGACAATAAAAGACATTATGCATCACTCCGGGTCCCATCTTCCTGCATTTAAAAAAGAGTCGGATAGAAATGAGCGGGTTGTGATTCTTGTAGAGACCGTGAAAGGACCGGTGAAAATCGTGTTGATTGCAGGTACTCTTGCTCGACGGATTGTCACATACATAAAAAAGGGAGATAAGGTAAAGAAAGGAGATAAAATTTCATTGATCAGATTGGGATCCAGAGTTGATATCTATTTGTCAAAAGAAATGGATCTAAGGGTTCTAGTGAACAAAAAAGATAAAGTGAAAGCAGGGGGAAGTACACTTGCAGCACCCTATGCTTAAACTGGTTCATCTCCCCGATATAATAAGTATATTAAACGGCATGTTTGGCATGAGTGCTATTCTTTTCCTACTGTTTGAATTTAATGTTTTTTCAACATCTTTTCTATTTCATATCGCTTTTTCATTTATTCTCCTGGGTCTACTTGCCGATGGATTAGATGGAATTGTTGCAAGAAGATATCAAAAGGGGGAATTAGGGGAGTATCTTGAAGCAATGGCAGATATGACGACAATGGGAATTGCACCTAGTGTTTATATCGTAATGAATCTAAAGATGAATTATCAATATGATGGTTTTTTATCAATTGTTATTTGGGGGTTATTACTCTTCTATCTTTGCAGCACATTTATTCGTCTTTCATCATTTCATCCATTGAAAAACAAAGATGTGTTTATTGGTCTTCCTGCATCTGCAGCTACAATATTTCTTCTTTCTATAAGCTTGCTTACAAACTCTTCTTTTGTGTTAATCGGCAGTATACTTATTATCTCAGTACTAATGATTATGCCGCTATCTTTTCCAAAACCAACAATTAAAATGAATGTAATAACTGTAATGATTATTCTTGTTACAATTCTTTTTGGATTGATTTTTCAATTTATGTATCTTTTCTTACTGATCTCTGTTGTAATCTATATCTTTGGGGGACAGCTATACATTTATTTTCACAAAAAAAACGTGTAAATATTTGGAAAAAAGGACCATTAAAAGAAATAAAAAGGTTTCTAAACTAAAAAGACATTATGTTTTTTTCATATGGATGATATTCCTAAAATTGGCATCACTGGTATGCCAAACGTTGGCAAAACAGAAACGCTAAAAAAAATCATTGGCTTTTTAGAGAAGGCTGGATACGTTGCTGAAGGAATGGTCACCGAGTCAATTGTAAAAGATGACAAAAGAATAGGATTTAAAATTGTTGACTGGCAAACAAAAGAAAGTAAAACCTTTGCCCACGTGGATTTTGAAGATAAAGAATACGTTGGCAAATATGGAGTTGACATTGAAGCATTGGAAGAAGTGGGTATTCCTGCAGTTGAGAAAGCAATTTCACAGGAGGATGTTCATCTTATCATCATTGATGAGGTTGGTAAAATGGAAATGCTTTCGGAGAAATTCTGTGAAACCGTAGTTGCAGCACTGGACTGTGATAAACCTATCATGATTACGTTACATAAAAAATCACGAACGCCACTCCTTCAAGATGTTCGCCGTCGAGACGATATTAGAATCCTTGAAGTTACCCCAGTTAACAGAAATTTACTTCCCTATAAGATTGAAAAAATTATCAAGGAAAAACTTCCCCCATTGTTCTAAAAATTGTTTTTTATGAGTGAATCAATCTCCTACCATCAGGTGACCGAGGGAACAACAACTGTTTTCGTTCCAAAGCAGCAAACAAAAGAAAGAGGCCCAGGTAAAAAACAAGGAATTCCCTTTTATAATCCTGCGATGGAGTTGAATAGAGATATTTCTGTTGCCGTTGTTCAATGTTTCCTTTCAACAGCTGAAAAAAACCATCTTTTATTACTAGATGGCTTGGCATCAACAGGCATAAGAGGCCTTCGTTTTGCCCATGAACTCAATGGCTCATTTGAAATTACAATAAATGATTGGTCCGAAGAAGCATTCTCGGTTATCAAAAAAAATGTGAATACATCGATTTCAAATAAAATAACGTCAACTAATAGAGATCTTAATTCATTGTTACATGAAAAAAAATTTGATTATATCGATGTTGATCCCTTTGGTTCTCCCGTGTTATTTATTGATGCGGCTATGGAAAGTATCCGACACCAAGGAATTTTAGCAGTTAGTGCAACAGATACTGCTGCTCTTTGTGGTGTATATCCAAAAGTTTGCAAGAGAAGATATGCAGCATTGCCCCATCACGGACCGGTGATGCATGAAGTAGGATTACGTATTTTACTTGGATTCATTGCTCGTGAGGCCACAAAACATGACAAGGGAATTCAACCTATTTTATCATATAAAACGGATCATTATTTTCGATTATACGTTCGGGTTTCTCGAAATGTTTCTGCGGCGAATAAGACCTCAGATCATGTTACCATAGTACCAGCATGTGATCTGTTTCCGTTTACTGATACAAAAAAGATGATCGGACCAGTTTGGACGGGTGATTTACATATGAAATCAATGGTAAAAAACGTGAAACAATTGGCTGAGAAAAAACAATTAGGCACACAGAAAAAGATGGGGAAACTTTTTGATATTTTCGAAGAGGAAGCTAAGGCTCCGTTGTGGTATTATACAACAAATCATGTTGCTTCGGTGCTCCATAAATCTCCACCTAGTATTGATGGATTATTCACTCGATTTAGGGAAGAAAACATACCAATTTTTAGAACTCAATTTGATCCAACTGGGTTTAAAACGTCTGCATCATTTGATACCGTCAAAGAATTGTTTTTAGATGTCATTTCCTCTGGCTAATAAAATAGGTGTAAAACACAAACATAATGAATCATATGAGTATGTGGTATTTATTGGTGAATGTAAACCAATGATATCAATTGGGGTTCTTGCTTCAGGTTCAGGAACAGATCTTCAAAGTATAATTGATGCTTCTGAAAAAAAGATGATTGATGCGATTGTTTCCGTGGTTATCAGCGATAATATGGATGCATTTGCATTGCAACGGGCAAAAAACCATGGTATTTCTGCTGAGTTTGTAGATCCCAAAGGTAAGAGTAGGGAAGGATATGATAAAGAAATTGATTTTATTCTTTCAAATCATCAGGTTTCTTTAGTTGTTGGTGCAGGTTATATGCGATTGTTATCAGATGGATTTGTGAAGAAATGGTTTGGAAGATTAATCAATATTCATCCGGCTCTTTTGCCATCATTCAAAGGAATACAAGCCCAAAAGGATGCGCTTAACTATGGAGTAAAAATTACCGGTTGCACAACTCATTTCATGGATACTGAAATGGATCACGGCCCAATCATCTTGCAGGCAGGGGTAATGGTTAAGGAAGATGATACGGAGAATGAATTAAAACAACGGATTTTAGAGGTAGAACATCAAATATTACCGCGAACGATTCAATTATTTGCTGAAGACCGTTTAGAAATCAAGGGAAGGCGGGTACAGATCAAACCAGGTGATTCCTGGAAAAAACGATATCCAACACTTCCTTTTGCATTGTATCCTGATGGATATTAATCCATGGATTGGAGTATTCTATGAATTATGATGAATCGGTTACGTGGATTGATGAATTTCATCAATATGGAATTAAGTTAGGTTTAAACCGGATTAAAAAAGTATTATCCCAATTGGGAAATCCTCAAGAAAAAGTATCTTTTGTCCATATTGCGGGAACCAATGGGAAAGGATCCGTTTGCAGATTCATCAGTTCTATTCTTTCTAGTGAGGGATATAAAACCGGGTTGTATCTTTCCCCTCATCTAATCGATTTTCGGGAACGATTCCAATTGAATAATACGGTTATTAAAAAAGAGTGTTTTGCTGCAATCGTCACTCGTATCAGACCCCTTATCGAACAGTGTAAGGATGAAGGTATCCAATTAACTTATTTTGAGATTTGTACCATTATTGCTTTTCTGTTTTTTGCTGATGAAAACGTTGATTATGCAATTATCGAGGTTGGTCTTGGTGGCCGATATGATGCAACGAATGTGATTAGGCCAATGGTATCAGTTATTACAAATGTATCTTTGGATCATCAAAAACAATTAGGTAAAACCGTGCAAGAAATTGCTTTTGAAAAAGCAGGGATCATTAAACCACATGGCGTGGTGGTAACTGCTGCTAAAAATGACGCATTGGAAGTGATCCAATCGATTTGTGAAGGAAATACTGCTTCATTAAATGTGGTGACAGACAAGATGATTACTGTTGAGGAGACATCATTTGCTCATCAAACGATAGCATTTCATGGTGTTTTTGATGATTATCTAGTGACTACACATCAGCTGGGTTTATATCAACCGATAAACATAGCAGTTAGTATCACCGCCATTGAAACCTTACAACAGCAAGGAGTATTTGTTAGCAAAGAAAGTATCTATAAAGGGATTCAACAAATGAATCATCCTGGACGAATGCAGCTTGTCTGCAAGCATCCGTTTTTTTTGTTGGATGGAGCGCATAATGTTGATGCGATGAAACAGGTGGTTGTATCTGTTAACAAATTATTTACATTTAATCGTTTGATACTTATCTTTGGAGCGATGAAGGATAAATCCATCCGTGAAATGCTTACCGAAATTCTTCCAATCACAGACATTGTTATTGTAACAAAGCCAAACCAAAAACGAGCAGCAAAAAGTGAAGATATAGCTCATTGTATCTTAGAGATTGATAAGTCTAAACAGATAATGGTAACGAATTTTGTTGTTGATGCATATCATAAGGCATTTGAAATAGCAAAAAAAGATGATCTTATATTAGGTACTGGTTCCCTTTTCACGGTTGGTGAATTAATTGAAATAAGTGAAGCTGATTAAATTTCTTTTGACCCGCTGTTTTCGTTCTCCCTAGTTTCTTCTCATTTTTTGTTTTTCAAATGGTTCATATAATAGAAACAATATTTGCTGGCTTGTGACAATGCATTATATTCAAATAAAAAATATTCGTTCTTTAAATGAAGCTGCAAGTGCAATCAAAGAGATTGGAAGTGATCCTGAAAGTATTCCCATTATGAGCCCAAAGATGGTACATCGAGTGATTCAAATCAACAACGTTATACTTCAGGATGCCATCATTATCAAACAAGACATGTTATCAATTGGTGGGGAAGTGGCAGTTCCAAAAAAAACGTTTGAGTTACATCAAGACACTGCAACCATATTAATTAGTGGAACAATCCATCAACATCGGATACTAATTCAAAAATTACAACGCCATTATTCCCGAATTAAACAAATTGCTTTTGAATTGGAAAAAATAGTGGAAGAGATATAATGACACAATTGAAAATGGCTTCACATATTCTAGATTCTTCAAAAAAAACAGTGATAATGGGCGTTTTAAATATCACTCCAGATTCATTTTCAGATGGTGGTGAATTTTCTTCCGTTGATCTTGCGGTCGACAAGGCAAAAAAAATGGTCGAAGAGGGAGCAGATATTATTGATATCGGTGGAGAATCAACCAGGCCCTGGGCTAAAGCAGTGAATGCAGAAGATGAATTAATACGAGTGCTACCTGTAATCGAACAAGTTTGTTCCGTAGTGAACGTGCCTCTTTCTATTGATACCTACAAAGCAAGAGTAGCTGAAAAAGCAATTGATGCTGGAGTGTTACTTGTTAATGATATCACTGCAATGCAGGGCGACCGTCGCATGGTGAACGTAATTGCAGATCATCATGTTCATGTTTGTTTAATGCATATGAAAGGAAATCCTCGTACCATGCAGATTAATCCAGCATATGACCGACTTATCAATGAAATAAGATTGTTTTTGAAGGAACGAGCAGATTATGCATTATTTCATGATATTTCAAAGGATCATATCCTTTTTGATCCGGGTATTGGTTTTGGGAAGCGAACGGGTAGAGGCGTGGAAGATAATTGTGAAATCATCCATCATTTATCAGAGTTGAAAAATGAGGGATATCCTCTTCTTGTTGGCGCCAGTCGGAAAACATTCATTGGGAATATAAGTGGTGAAACAGAAGTTCTTCCACCGGATGATCGTTTGGAGGGAAGTATTGCTGCAGCATGTATTGCTGCATATAACAATGCTGATATAATTCGAGTACATGATGTAAAAGAAACTCGGAGGGCTTTGGATATCGTTGATTGTATTCTTGGTAAAAAATACTGTCAAAAATGATGAGAATGTACCAAAATTTTCTGTAGCGATTTATGAAATGAAAGGATCCGTTAAAATGCATTCTTTAGAATTTGTAAAACATCCTCAGTTTCCAATCTTTTTACATTTCCAAGGGGTCCAAACCGGGTAGCTTTTTCAGCGATTTCGGGAAGTGAATTTTTTTTCACATCAATTGCAGAAAGAGAAGTTGGCATTCCTAAGGATATAAAGAATTCTTTTGTTCTCTTAATTCCTTTTTCTGCAATAATCCTTGGATTTTTGTCCTCGATATCCCACAAATTTTTAGCATAGAGCTCAAACAAAGGAAGCGTTTCATCATTAAGAACATAATTCATCCAGGCAGGAGTTAAAATAGCAAGTCCTACGGCATGGGTAACATCATAAACAGCACTTAACGCATGTTCTATCCCATGGGTTGCCCAATCAGTTTGTTTCCCATATGATAATAGCTTATTTAATGCTAAACTACTGCTCCACATCAAATTTGCCCTAGCATCATAATCATTCGGTTTATCTATGGCGATTGGCCCATAATGAATACAGGTTTTTAGGATTGCTTCGGAAAGTCGGTTTTGCACAAAAGCACCCTTTGTTTTACTGAAATATTGTTCTAAAACATGGCTAAAGATATCAACTACACCAGCAGCGGTTTGGTTTTTAGAAACGCTAAAGGTATAGGTGGGATCAAGAATTGAAAATGTCGGTCTTAAAATATCATTATGAATAGCGAGTTTTTCCTTTGTTTTTTCATTTGTAATTACTGAATTTCCATTCATTTCAGATCCTGTTGCTGATAGTGTCAAAATTGTTCCGAGGGGTAATGCTTTTTTGATTTTATGCTCATTACCTAAAAATAATTCCCAGACGTCACCTTCATAATAATATCCTGCTGCGATGGATTTTGCACAGTCAATAACACTTCCCCCACCTACTGCCAAAATGAAATCAAGTTTATGCTCAGTACAACGGTTGATTCCTTCTTTTACACCTGATATCCGCGGGTTTGGTTGAATGCCTGATAATTCTTGGAAATTGATTTTTTCTTTTTGTAAAATGGAAATGATCTCTGCATATAGATCAATTTTTTTTATACTTCCTCGACCATAGACAAATAAAATGTTTGATGAATGTTTTTTTAGTTCCTTACCAAGTTCATCTATTTTTCTTTTACCAAAATGAATAGTTGTTGGAATATTATATTCAAAGTCTAGCATTAAAAAAGTCACCTCAAAAATTCAATACGATCGCATCTCTTAAGTATTTCTCAAAATCTTTTATCAGAAAAACAGGCCATTCAGGCTATTGTTAATTACGATATAAAACAATTTATGCTATAAAATATGATATCTATATAGTTTATTTTGATAATATTTATTAGATAAATTTTTTATTGAATCGATTAGTTAAGAGCGTGAAGAATTATGATAAAAGATGAAAAGTGTATCATATGCAACAATCAAGGAATCATCAATGATAACCATGTTAGATCAATAAATGGGGAATTAATAAGACTCTGCCCAATTTGCTACCATAGCATGACTGATTGAAGCAACATAACCTAATCCAACAAAATCATACTAAAATACATCAATCACATCTTTTATACGACTCAGGAAATATTATATAGGTGTTATCATTTCCACCCTACTCTCTTTCTTACATTTCAATATCATAAATAAAAAAATAAGAGGAAAACTATGAAATATGTTTATTTCTTTGGCGGCAACAAGACAGAAGGAAAAAAAGAACTAAAAGAACTGCTCGGCGGAAAGGGTGCAAATCTTGCAGAAATGGCTAACATTAACATACCTATTCCACCGGGATTCACCATTACAACCGTTGCATGCAAACAATATACTGAGCAACAAAAAAAACTCACAGCAGAAATGCATTCTGAAATAAAAGAAAATATAAAGAAATTGGAAGAATCGACAAAAAAAACATTTGGTGATCCGAATAACCCCCTCCTTCTCTCCGTTAGAAGTGGTGCGGCGGTAAGCATGCCCGGAATGATGGATACCATCCTCAACTTAGGACTAAACGATGAAGTTGTCAAAGGATTAGCCAAAAAAGCCAACAATCAACAATTTGCCTGGGATAGCTACCGGCGGTTCATACAGATGTATGGAAACGTAGTCATGGGGATACCCCATCACCATTTTGAAACAATTCTTGAGTCCGTGAAAGAAAAAACAGAGGTCACTTACGATACAGATCTTGATGTCACCGCACTCAAAGAAATCGTAAACCACTACAAAACACTCATTACCAAAGAAACAAAACAGACATTTCCTCAAGACGTCAATGAGCAACTTTCCACCTCCATACAAGCCGTGTTCAACTCATGGAACAATCAAAGAGCAATAAAATATAGAGAAATCAACGATATCAAGGGATTAGAAGGAACTGCAGTAAACGTTCAAACCATGGTCTTTGGAAACATGGGAAAAGATTCAGCAACAGGGGTCTGTTTCACAAGAAACCCTTCAACAGGAGAAAATGCGTTTTATGGAGAATATCTTATCAATGCACAGGGAGAAGATGTTGTTGCGGGAATTCGAACACCCCTTCAAATAGAAACATTGAAAGAAGAAATGCCAGATCTTTATGACCAACTCATCACCACCTGTAAAAGCCTAGAAAAACATTATCGAGACATGCAGGATCTTGAATTTACCATTCAACACAAAAAATTATATATGCTTCAAACACGAACTGGAAAACGAACTGCACAAGCTGCAATCAACATCGCCGTTGACATGGTCAACGAAGGGCTCATCAATAAAGAAGAGGCGCTCTTAAGAATTGATCCAAAACAACTTAGCCAAATCTTACATAAACAGCTTGATAAGAAAAGTATATACCAACATCAATATCTTACCGAGGGTCTTCCCGCTAGTCCAGGCGCTGCTGTTGGCAAAATCGTATTCAACAATGAAGCAGCAATCAAAGGATCAAAAAACAATGAATTAGTCATTCTTGTCAGAAACGAAACCAGCCCAGAGGACATCATTGGAATGGAAGTAGCATCTGGAATACTTACTGCGAAAGGAGGTATGACCAGTCATGCCGCTGTCGTTGCTCGTAGCATGGGAAAATGTTGTGTATCTGGATGTAAAGATATAAAAATCAGTGAGCAAAATCAAACCATCATCATGGGATCTAAAACATTTTCAGAGGGAGATTTCATTACTCTTGATGGTAGCACCGGAAATGTATATGAGGGAAAAATTCCAACGGTGGACCCTGAACTTAATGGTAATTTTTCCACAATTCTTAAATGGGCTGATTCACTGAAAACGCTAAAGATCAGAACCAACGCAGATACACCTCGTGATGCGAAAAAAGCTATTGAGTTTGGCGCTGAAGGAATCGGACTGTGTCGAACTGAACATATGTTTTTTGAAGGGAACCGAATTAAAGCAGTTCGACGAATGATTCTTGCTAATGATTCTGAAAAACGAAAACAGGCACTGGCCATACTGAAACCATATCAAAAAGAAGATTTCATTGAGTTATTCAAACTCATGAATGGGAAACCAATAACCATTCGTTTACTTGATCCTCCATTACATGAATTCCTACCTAAAGAAGAGGAAGAAATCAAAGCATTTGCCGCTGAAATGAATATATCTTTTGAACAATTGAAAAAAGAAATCGATCAATTACAAGAAGTTAATCCAATGCTTGGACACCGAGGTTGCCGTATCGGAATTTCCCACCCTGAAATACCTGAGATGCAAGCTCAAGCTTTGTTTGAAGCAGCAAAAGAAGTCGCTGGAATGGGGATCAAAGTTCAACCAGAAATCATGATTCCACTCGTTGGTCATGTGGAAGAATTCTCCCATCAAAAAAAGATTATTACAAATGTGGCAAAACAAGTATTGAATGGAACGAAAAACATTACGTACAAAATAGGAACAATGATCGAAGTACCTCGAGCAGCACTAAGAGCAGATTCCATTGCAGCAGAAGCTGAATTCTTTAGTTTTGGCACAAATGATTTAACTCAAATGACTTCGGGATTTTCAAGAGATGATGTCGGAAAATTCATACCTGAATACATTTCTCAGGGATTATTCAAATTTGATCCTTTTGAGACATTGGATCAAACAGGGGTGGGTGAACTTATTAAAATCTCAGTAGACAAAGGCAAAAAATCGAGAGCTGATTTGAAACTAGGCATTTGTGGCGAACAAGGTGGTGAACCAAAAAGTATTGAATTTTGTCATAACACCGGTCTTGATTATGTAAGTTGTTCACCTTATCAAATACCCATTGCTCGTCTTGCGGCGGCTCATGCTGCGTTAAAAATGAAAAGCAGGATCAACTGAATGAATCTGATCTAAATCTCATCCACTTTTATAAATTTTAAATGATGGGATGGCCCCTATAAATCCCATCATCTCCCATTTTTTAGAAAAAATATGGTTTTCGGATGTTAAACATCCTCTTTACATCTGCATTACGTTTTTTTCAAAAAATATAAGTTGGCACTTCAGTAAATAATAATGAAAGTATCAATAGAATCAAATGTTCTTGATAATTGTTTAAAAACAATCTGATATCACCTTGAACGCTACCAGTAATAAAATCCTGTTTTCCATCACCTGTGAAATCACTAACCGTCCTCCCTCCCATCGACAAATCCGCCCTATATCCCTCTTCGGTACCTGGCAAAAAATAATGGAAAAAAAGAGTCCAAATGGGGATTGAAAAACCGATGGAGAAACAGCTCAATTCCCCTATCTATCGGCATGGTTATTTGAAGTGTTGACCATTCGCTTTCAAGTCCAAACTCATTCTT
>CAYOTP010000024.1:0-25250 GCA_964406955.1 uncultured Thermoplasmatales archaeon
TCTCCTTCTTCTATATCACTATCTTTGGGGATAGTGATAAGTTTCTGGTTGTTACTTCTGTTTTTCCATACTTTTCTTTTCATCCTCATAATATTACATATAGTATTAGAACTTATAAGGTTTGTGGTGTTTTCATTCCCTCCCTTTCAAAAGGGGACTTCCTGCACCATAAGTTAAAAAATGATAAAGATTAATATCATTTATCCATGTTCTTTGTCATAGGTGAATGGAAAGATATGAATTTGAAATGTCTATTTGGATTTCATCGTTGGACGAAACTTGGTGGTCCACGAAATGTTGGTGGTGGAAAGTTTGAACAGCGGTATAAATGTACTCGCTGTTACAAGGTGAAATCGGTTCGAGATTGAAATAATGATGGTAAAAGAAACGATTGGCATGGCAGAAAAGCAAGAGGGAAAGAGTGATGGATGCACCCTCTCAGCAGTTCCCCCGTATTTATCGTCTGTCTACTTATCGTATTGTTAGTTCTAGTTTAAATATCCAAAACTAGGGTGAGTGAAAGTATTGAAGATAGAACTATGCAGATTCCAAGATTTTGAAAAAAAACAAAAACGATAAGTAAGAAAACCATCCATATGTTATAATAAGGTACAAGGGATGAAGCGTGAGGGATCAAACAAGAATTGAAATTAAATGAATGGGGATTTTGGGATTGGGTAAAAATCCATTCTAAATTTATTTTTTTGTTTTTCCATCACGGTTCCAACATCCCTTAAAGTTGAAATACAATCATAATTTAAAATAGTTCCCATTTTAATAAATATTAAATTTTTGAAATAAAATTTAGATTTCGTAAAAAAAATTTATTTGATAAAAAAATAAGATTTCTTTATTTTTCAAAACCATACTTGCCAATTAACGGAACAAATGCACATCCACCTTTGGAAACATAGCTAAATTTGTCTTTTTTCTTTGTTAACACCTGTAAATCAGATAATACTCGGCCCACAGGTATCACAATTTTTCCATTTTCTTTAACTTGTTGTTTCAGCGGATCTGGAACATTTGGTGAAGAACAAGTCACATATATTCGATCATAGGGCGCAAACTCAGGTAATCCTTTGGAACCATCACTAACAACCACGGTTACATTGTCAATCCCTGCATCTTTCAATCGTTTTTGAGCATTCCTAGCAAGTTGGGGAAAACGTTCAACTGAATACACAATCCCTTCATTTCCAATAACTGAAGCAACTACTGCTGCATGATACCCTGAACCAGTACCGATCTCTAACACCTTCTGCCCTAATGATAGATCCATTGCTTCTGTCATGATAGCCACCATATGAGGTGCTGAAATGGTTTGTCCACTGCCAATATCCAGTGGTTTATCCATATAAGCGACCGATTCTTTTTTCTTTGGAATAAATGCTTCACGGGGAACAGAACCCATAGCGTTCCCCACATCTAACGATTTGATATATCCCTGATCTTTTAAAGCTTTAACAAGATGTTTTCGATCCGAATCAACATTCATCTTATCTCCCTATATATCTTATAAATCATTGCTTGTATTTGAAATCTCTGTTAGTTGAATGGATATTTTTTTGAGCACTTTGTATTCTCCTTTAGAGCACATATGTTTATAATAATGAACTAGTATTTCACACTTGAATTACCATGGGTAAGAAAATCATTGTTGCGCTTGGAGGAAATGCACTCATCAAAGAAAATCAAACTGGGACCATCTATGAACAGTTTGCAAACACTCGTGCTATTGCCACATCAATTGTTACCATGATCCAAAAAGGCTGGACTCCAGTGATAACCCATGGAAACGGTCCTCAAGTTGGATCGATATTTTTACAAAATAATGCAACAAGGGATACCATTCCACCGATGCCACTTGGCATCTGTGTTGCTGAAAGCCAAGGTTTTATTGGCTATATGATCCAACAATGTTTGAAAAATGCAATGGATAAGAAAGGTATCAAAACTCATGTTGCTACGATTATCACTCAAGTTCTTGTTGATAAAAACGATCCTTCCTTTTCAAATCCAACTAAACCAATTGGTCCATACTATTCCAAAGGCGAAATTGGAAAACTGAAAGAAGATGGATACCATATCACCAAACAGGTCAAAGGATATAGAATCGTTGTTCCTTCACCTGATCCAATTGAGATAATTGAAGGCCCAATCATTAAACAAATGCTAGAACAAAACATCACGGTAATCGCTGCAGGTGGAGGTGGAATGCCCGTAATTCGGAAAGAACAATGGGGTTTAGATGGTGTTGAAGCCGTGGTAGATAAAGATCTTGCATCAGAAAAACTTGCCGAAGCAATACAAGCTGAAACCATGCTTATCCTTACAAATGTTGAACAGGTATATCTTGGATTTAACACAGATCATCAAAAAAAACTGACCACCATCTCATTAGAAGAAATAAAAAAACACTATGAGAATGATGAATTTCCGGCGGGTAGCATGGGTCCAAAGATCCTTGCGGCCATACGATTTTTAGAATGGGGTGGAAAAAACGTCATAATCTCAGATGTTGACTCTGCTTGGGATGCATTACAAGGTAAAAAAGGGACTCATATAACCCAATCCTAGAAATCATGGGTTTTATTAACCACATGCTACATTTCTTTTTTCCATCCTATGGACAATGCAGATCTTGAAAAACAAATCAAACAAATCGAAGATGAAATATTCAACACACAAAAAAACAAGGCAACAGAACATCATATTGGGAAACTGAAAGCAAAAATTGCAAAACTCCGGGAACAGATTGAAAGACGACAAGGAAGCGGAGGCAAGGGAAAAGGATTTGCTGTAAAAAAATCAGGAGATGCAACAGTTGGTCTTATTGGTTATCCAAGTATTGGGAAAAGTACTCTTTTAAATGGCCTTACCGAAGCGGATAGTGAAGTAGGAATTTATGAATTCACCACATTAGATGTCATACCGGGTATGTTGAAATATGATGGAGCGAACATTCAAATTCTTGATCTGCCCGGTATCATCACTGGTGCAGCCATGGGTCGAGGTCGAGGAAAAGAAGTCCTTGCGGCAGTAAGGAATGTGGATTTAATCTTATTCATGCTTGAGGGAAAGGACCCATTGAAACAACTTATCAAAATGAATCAAGAACTTCACGATGCAGGAATACGAATAAACGAAAAAAAACCAGCTGTCATCATCACTCCCACAAAACAAGGGGGGATATCTATTTTTACTCCTATCAAACAAACCCATGCCAGCAAAAAGACACTTTATTCCATTGCATCGGAATATGTTACCAATGCTGATATCATCATCCGGGAGAATATTACTGAAGAACGATTCATCGATGCGTTCATGAAAAATCGAACATATCTTGCAGCAATAACCGTTATAAATAAAGCAGATAGATACACAAAACAACAACTTCAAATTGCAAAAGAATCACTAAAGAACCATGGATGGGTTGTTTATATGATTTCAGCAAAAAAGAAACAAGGCTTAAATCAACTCAAAAAAGGGATTTTTGATCATTTATACCTCATAAAAATATTTATGAAGCCACAGGGAAAAAAACCAGATTATTCTGAACCAATGATTCTTAAAAAGGGGGATACGGTTGAAACCGTATGCAAACGCATACATCGAGACTTTAAAGAAAAATTTAGATACGCCCAAGTTTGGGGAACATCTGGAAAATATCCTGGTCAAAAAGTGGGATTAGACCATCAACTAGAAGATGAAGACGTACTCACCGTGGTTATTGCTCATTGATGATTTAATAGCTTTATAGCGGTGTTTGCAATTGATGCTGCATCTAGCTTATATTTTTTCAATAGATCTAAAGGATCGCCACTTTCACAGAATTGATCCCGTATGCCCATTCGTTTAAAATGAACCAGTTTTCTTGTTTGTTCTGCAAGTGTCTCAGCCACTGCTGCTCCAAGCCCCCCTATGATTGAATGTTCTTCAATTGTAATAAGATGTCCAGTTTCCTTTGCGCATTTCATCACGAGTTTTTCATCAAGAGGTTTTATCGTATGCATATCGATAATCCGAGCTGAAATCTTTTTCTGTTCCAGTATCTTCTTTGCATCCAACGCAGCATCCACCATGGTTCCACATGAAACAATACTAATATCATCACCATCTTCAACAAGCATTCCTTTACCAAGTTCAAGGGTTTCCATGTATGCCTCTTCGTATAATAATGGTGCATTTGCCCTGCCGATCCGGGCATACATTGGTCCATCATGTTCGGCCATAATTTCCACTAGTTTTGATGTTTGGGTTGCATCACTAGGTGCAAGAACGGTCATATTTGGAAGGACTCTCATCAATGCCAGATCCTCGATCATCTGATGACTTGCCCCGTCTTTTCCGACACTGATTCCACCATGTGTTGCAAAAACCTTAACGTTTGATTGAGAATAGGCCATATCCATCCTTATTTGATCATATACTCTGCCGGTTGCAAATACTGCAAACGTGCTTGCAAAAGGAATCTTTCCACAAGACGAAAGACCTGCAGCGGTAGAAATCATATTTGCCTCAGCTATACCCATTTCAAAAAAACGATGTGGAAATCTTTTTGCAAACATGATTGTTTTGGTTGATTTTGATAAATCCGCATCCAGAACCACGATATCTTCATTTTTTTCTCCCAGTTCAACCAGTTTTTCACCATATGCATTTCGTGGATTCTTCATTGTTTTATTCTTCATGACGATGTCTCCAGTTTCTCTTTCAACAGGTCAAGTTCTTCCATGGCCATGTTGTATTCCATCTTGTTAGGTGGTACGCCATGGAAATCAACATTGTTTTCCATAAAGGAAACACCTTTTCCTTTAATCGTGTTCAGTACAATCATTGATGGTTTATTGGTCACGGTATTGGCTTTTTGCAAAGCTTGATAGATCTGCTGAATATCATGACCATCTGTTTCAATGACATGCCATCCGAATGCCCCCCACCGATCAGCAACATTTTCAAGTTGTAAAACATCTTCAGTGTTTCCATCTATCTGTAGAAAATTTCTATCAATCATGGCTGTTAGATTTCCCAATCTATAGTGAGATGCTGCGGCAGCAGCTTCCCATATTTGCCCCTCATCAGTTTCACCATCCCCGAGCATGACGTATACGTTATATGATCTCTCATCTAAGCGTGCGGCAAGGGCGACTCCAATGGCGAAGGATAGTCCGTGGCCAAGTGATCCGGTGGAAGCTTCGATACCTGGAGTATATAAACATACAGGATGACCTTGAAGCATACAGTTGATACGACGAAGTTTTTGTAGTTCTTTTTTTGAAAAATATCCCTGTTCTGACAACACTGAATAAAGTGCTGGTGCTGCATGGCCTTTACTTAGAATGAATCTATCACGATTTGGATCGTCTGGCTTCTTTGGGTTATGCTTCAACGTTGTGTAATACAAGGCAACTAATGCATCCACTGCGGAAAGTGATCCGCCTGGGTGACCTGATTCTGCCCTGTAAAGCATTTCCACGATATGCTTTCGTATATCTACTGCGATAATTTCCAATTTATTAAGAGTATCTTTGTCAAGTGATTCCATCGAAGTGGATCCCCCTGTATCCAAAAAATTGGACTCTGCTTGATAGTAGGGGCGAATATTGTTCATGACTAAATACTTTTTGAAAATAAAAAAAATGAGTGAAATTAGAATTAAGTAAATATTTTTGAAACAAATATAATTTAAATAATTATTAATAATTTTATAATTTATTGATATTGTAAAAAATAATATAATCAAATCAAATAAATTATTTGAAATTACAAACGATAGATTTTTTAAACTACAAAACACATGCTGTAACGCGAAACAAGATGGTATTAGAAGATCTAGGAAAATCACTGAAAGGAACAATTGAAAAAATTGCTACAGCGGTTACCGTTGATAAAAAACTCATCAAAGAAGTAGTTAGAGACATTCAACGGGCCTTGTTACAATCCGATGTTAACGTAAAATTAGTGTTGGAACTTTCAAAAAAAATTGAAAAACGAGCACTTGATGAAAAGCCACCTGCAGGAATGAGTGGCCGAGAGCATGTCATTAGAATCGTTTACGAGGAACTGGTAAAAATCCTTGGTGATGCTAGAGATCTACCAGTAAAAAAACAAGTAATTATGTTAACCGGTTTATATGGTCAGGGAAAAACAACTTCATCGGTTAAGTTAGCAATATATTTCAAAAAAAAGGGTTTAAGACCAGCGGTTGTCGCTGGTGATGTACACCGACCAGCAGCGTATGATCAATTAAAACAGTTTGCTGAACAAGTAGAAGTTCCATTCTACGGGGATAAAAATGAAAAAAATGCAGTAAACGTTGTGAAAACAGGTGTGGAAAAATTCAAACGAAGTGCTGATGTCATTATCGTTGATACTTCCGGCCGACATAAACTTGAAGCGGACCTCATCAAGGAAATGGAAGATATTTTCCATGCAACAAATCCCGATGAAAAAATTCTTGTTATGGATGCCGCAGTAGGTCAACAAGCAGGATCCCAAGCTGCAGCATTCAACGATGCAGTGGATATCACCGGCATCATCATTACTAAACTAGATGGCACTGCAAAGGGTGGTGGAGCTCTCAGTGCAGCTGCTGCCGTGGATGCACCAGTATTGTTCATTGGAACCGGTGAGCATCCTTCTGATTTTGAACGATTTGATCCAGCTCGATTCATCTCAAGACTTCTTGGAATGGGCGATGTCAAAACGTTACTTGAAAAAGCTGAAGAAAGCTTAAAAGGAAAGGATGCTGAGAAAACTGCACGGCGAATGATGTCGGGAAAGTTCACCCTTCATGATATGTATGATCAAATGGACATGCTTTCAGGTATGGGCCCATTGAATAAGATATCTGAGTTACTTCCTGGAGGATTTGCTGGAAAAATGAAAAATGTCGATATGGATGACACTCAGAATCGATTAAAACAATTTCGTATCATCATGGATTCTATGACAAAAGAAGAAATGGAAAACCCTCAACTCATCAAAGCATCTCGAGTGAAAAGAATTGCTCGTGGTGCAGGTGTTGAAAATAAGGATGTTAAAGAATTGATAAAATATTATAACATGACCAAAAAAATGATGAAAGGTTTTTCCAGTAATCGAAAAATGCGAAAGAACCTGATGAAACAATTACAATTTGGAAACTGATTTATAGCACCTTTGTTATGGTATTTTTCATGCACTTTCAACAGCAAAACGACCTTATTGAGAATGGTGCAACGGAAGAAATCCAAAGGAAAAGAAAAGACATCCTTTTTCTTTTTTCCCATGTATTAAAAGCTGTTGATCCGTATAACGCAGTTAGTTCTTATTTAAAAGACAAGACTCTTTTGCTTGGCGATACAACGGTTGATACCAGCGATTTTAAAAACATTTATGTGGTTGCCTTTGGCAAAGGTAGTGTCGGAATGACACAAGCAGTGTGTGATCATCTACCGATTTCAAAAGGTATAATTATCACCAATCAGTCAGACATGATAATGTTTGATGAAGATATTGAAATCATAGTTGGCGGCCATCCACTTCCAAATGAAAATAGTATCCAGGGCGCAAAAAAGATACAAACACTTCTTTCAACCTGTCAAACAGAGGATCTAGTCATCGTTCTTATCTCCGGAGGTGGTTCAGCATTACTTGCTTCACCAAGGGTTTCATTATCTGATCTTCAAAAGACCACTAAGGCTTTACTTTATTCAGGAGCAACGATACAAGAGATCAATACCATCCGAAAACATCTTTCAACAGTCAAAGGCGGCCAACTTGTGAAATCAATACCATCTAAAATTGTTTCATTTATCATTAGTGATGTTGTTGGTGACCCCCTTGAATTTATTTCATCTGGGCCAACGGTTGGCGATTCAACGACGTTTTCAGATGCCTATCGTATTCTTTATGAGTATAATCTATGGAATGAGATTCCTGATTCAGTTCGAAGAGTGATAACTGAAGGGAAAAAAGGATTTATTCCTGAAACACCCTTTCCAGATGACCCTGTTTTTTCCCGTGTTTCCAATATGATTGTGGCTAATAATTCAATGGCCTGTGAAACGGTATTAACTCAAGCTAAAAGATTAGATTACAAACCTGTTCTTGTTTCTACTGAATTAACTGGTGAAGCTAGTGAACTTGGTCCAAAGCTATATCAAAAAGCAAAAGAATATAATGAGCATTCGAATGGAAATTTATTTATCTCTGGTGGTGAGCCAACGGTAACAATTACTGGTGATGGGAAAGGTGGGCGGAATCAGGAACTTGCGTTATCCATGGTTGATTCTCTTAAAGAAACCGGCAGTGTCTTTGCTTCGTTAGGTACTGATGGGATTGATGGAATGAGCCCAGCGGCTGGATCCATCGTTGATGGAAACACCCTACATCGAGCAGAAAGAAAAGATATGAATGTTTCGACATTTCTTCAAAGAAATGATTCATTTACGTTTTTTGACAAGTTACATGATGTTCTTATAACTGGGCCGACAGGAACAAATGTGATGGACGTTCAAATTCTTATTTTGTAAAAAATTAATTGACGATCCAACTTACTTTCCCTTCTTTCTTAACATAATTATATTTATTAATAATGGATGCAATACATTCTTTTGAATATATTGATAAAATCGCTTCAAATGTCCTTTACTATTTTAGTGAGGATGGTAGATCGGATGGGATATTTCATGGGAAACATAGCATATTTCAAGGATAAAGGGTGTAATAACCCCAAAAATTATATAAAGAAGAACCATATAAATCGAGGTGGTACTTATTAAAGGAGAGAAATACATGATTCTCCACCGTAGATTTTGGCGAGCAAAAAATGCTTTACTTATTATATCATTATTGTTCGTTAGTATTTTTTATCCCATAACCTCCTCCACTAGTACAGTGTCCTTCACTGAAGGATTAAATACTGAGGATGGTGTGTATTACACATCAACCTTTGAAGATGTAGATAAATTCTTTGATGGTTGTATACCCTCAGTTCATGGAAATAAACTGATATTAGACCCTGAAGGCTCTGAATATAATAATTATAATTTTTCACAATGGACCACAGACTCCCCCCATGCGGTGTTCGAAGGAAGATTTCCATGGTTTTCTCCCTTCATACAATTACCATGGGTTATGAATTTGTTTGGAACTAAAGTTGAGGAAGAAATGTATTATCAAGCTATGTCTGAGGAAGATGGATATATGTATCCATATGATCATAGAGTAACTTATTCTCCATTTCAACATTTTCATCATTTTCGCTTCAAAATAACTCAGAATGTAAGAACGATTTCTTCATTTAATATAACGTGGATTGGGAATGCAGAAGATTTCAAAAATATTGCTCTATACACTTGGAAACCTTCAATTATGTCTTTGGGCAATTGGATAGAACTTGATAGAATTACGTCTAATAGTACATCAATAACATTAACTTATGAAGATGAAGATATTGGATTAGACGATGACGATTATTTGGATTTAATCGTAGTTGTTGTTCCCTTAGCGGGTGAAGCCACTTTCATTCAAACGGAATATATCAATATCAAAGTTCAGGGAACTGGATATGCAAAAGAAGGAGCAGCTCGATTCCGTCCGATCAAACCGGATAATATTTCCCAGTGGGAACGATTCACTTGGTCAGGATATGATAGATCACTTACTTCTCTATCGTTTCAATTCTTCCATGAGGAAAATGGTTCATATTCACTTATTGATAATAAAATAATCCCTGGTAATTCAAATGGTATCTCCGATGCTGTTGTTGATTTATCGGGTCTTTCAAATACTACAAATTTAACTGTTAATGTGACATTAGAAACAAATGATCTATCAGTCACGCCTGAATTATATAGTTGGGGGGTCAGTTGGCAAACATCAGATGAACAATGGATGGATCAGTTCAGCTCAGATTTAAGAGTGGAAAAAAATAAAATTCAAAATATTCGTATTACTGATGGAAAAGCTACACTGGTTACAACAGTATATGATTGGCCGATGTTTGGACAAAACCCAACAAATAATCGTGTCTCTTCCGGTTTTGGGCCTGGTATCTCTGATTCATTATGTTGGGAGAGTAAAGAAAAAGTAGGAGGCAATCAGAAAAATCCTATCGTTTCCAATGGATTGCTTTATGTTAGTAATTCCCTTTCTTCAAGAATTTATGCTTACGATACGGAATATGAAAGTAGCTACGTACCAAATTCTCGAATTGATTATTCTAATATCCTTGGGTATGACATTAAAAATTCACCTGCGGCCACCTCAAAAAACACAATTATTGTTGCAACGGGATCTTCACAAGCAGGTGGTGGCATAGAAAATAAAATATTTTCATTGAATGCAAATAATTTGCAAATCCAAGAATGGGATTTTTCATATGGTTCAGTTGATCCAAGTGATCCTGGAATCAGTTATGAATCATCCCCGGTGATAAAGGATGAAAAGATTTTTCTCACCTCATGGAATGGCGATAGCTCTTTATTTGCAGGTATCTTTGATTTTTTTAATTTTTCTAGGGGTAATAATAAACTTATTTGTTTGACCGATGAGGGAAGTTTTGAATGGGACCAAGATCTTCCTGCGGGTAGTTTATCTAGTCCTGTAGTGGGTGAAGATATTGTTATCGTTGGTTGTGAGAAACTCAATGGTGAGAGTTTACAGGCATTCTCACTAGCTGGAACAAGAATTTGGGGTGTTGATGTTGGCCCGGTTGGTTATGCTTCACCTGTTATTTATGATGATATGGTCTATGTTGTTTCAAAAAGAATCCCAACCTTCTATGGACTGCCCATTGGTACCGTTTCCACCCAGGTCATGGCTGTTGACATTAATGGTGGAACGATCAAATGGAATACCACAATCGGAGGAATACTGCCAGAATCATACATGAATGCTGCGTATTCAAGTCCAGTTGTTGTCAATGGATTTGTATATGCGGCTTCACCTGATGGAATGTTTTATAAAATCGATGCTAACAATGGAGAGATTGTTAACTCAATCAGGATTTTCACTAAGGGAGTTTCAACAAATGTTGTTCAATCATCACCAGCGTATGCTGATGAGATTTTATATATTGGAACTCCTGATGGATACATTCAAGCGATCAATGCAGACACATTAGAGGTTATTTGGAAGAGACGAATAACTTCTGACCCAATTTTTTCCTCACCAGTTCTTGCTGATGGTTTTGTCTATTATATCGATGATGCAGGTTTGTTATATTGTCGTGGAAAACGAGCAATCAGCGATGATGAACCTATCACAGGAGAACTTATATCAATGCCAATAACACTTCCAGATGATGATCTTTATTGGAATCGATTTTCAGTTTCCGATGAAACTGGTTCAGGAAATATAAAATACAGTGTTCTCCGTGAAAATTTTGCTGTGTTAATTGATACTATTAATAACAATGAAAGATTATCCAATGATATACTTAAAAATCTGGATACTATTAGATTGAAAGCAACATTTAATGCAAAGGCAAAAGAAACCGTTAGTTTAGATTCATGGCACGTTACGTTCACTGATGAGATCCATGAGGATGGAGAGACAGTATTTAGTAATTTTCAAAAGAATATGACCCTTCCTGCAGTATTTTCTGTTGATGTACAAAATAAGGTTGATGGGTTGATTAATTCTTCAGCTCGATTCAAACTTGAATATTCAAATGAAAGTACTGGAACTGTTGAAACGAATTGGCTACCTGCTAATTTTACCGGCGAAAATGAGACAAAAAATAAGGAAACCATCAGGGTTAATATGAGTTATTTTGAGTTTACTGATGAAATTGACCTGTATCATCAAATTCGATTTTCAATCGATGATGTACTTAGTAGTACTTCGTATTCAAACTGGTTTACAATTGAAGGAAGACCTGATGTGAACCCACCGATGTTTATCATTGATTCATTTTCTCCGGATCCGCCATATATTTCAAGTTTAACTCCAACTTGTAGAATTCAAGCTAGAGATTTAGCAAGCAACGGAAACATCAGTGGAATCAATGTAGATTCAGCTCGATACACCATTACTTATGAAGATGATGGAACGGAGAAGGAACATACACAACAAGCAGCATGCACGGGAATCAATGGTACAAAAGATATTGTTACAATCACTGCGGATATCTCAGAATCAAACGTTAGTGACGATATCACTAGATTAAACTCAATTCTCTTTTACATTGAAGATATGAATGGAAATACCAATCAAACCGATTGGATAGAATTATTTTACGATGATGCCCCACCATCTTCAACAATTACTAATAAGGACGAGATTCCATCTATCAGTAACGCAACAAGTATCTTGATCAAAACCAGTGCGACAGATAATGATACTGATGAAGAATATGTTAGTGGCGTAAAAGATATTTCACTCTATTACAGGAAACGGGATTCAGCATCATGGAAAACGTTTGATTCTTGTAATAGGTCTGAATGCGAATGGGAATTCACCATTGGATCCAAAGACGGTGGTGAATATGAACTCTGTACCATTGCAACGGATAATGCAGGTAATCGAGAAGAGTTTCCAGATGAAGGTGAAGTGTTCTTTTTGTATGATCCCAATCCTCCATGGGTTTTATTCACCGATGAGATCAATGATATTACCGATGATTCCCAGCCCCCATCATTTGATCAGGTAACTTTTGAAGATGATTATAAACTTCATAAGATGTATTATAGACTTGACTTTGAGGAAGATACGAACTGGACGTTGATAACAACAACGACAAACAACAAGATCACTCCTGAATGGAGTCTAACTCAAGAACAATGGGAAACCATAGTTGAAGATCAAGTAACATTTGTATTGTTCAAAGTAATCGACTCATTAGACAACGTGTTTATCACTCCATCAACAAATGATGCGATGAGAATACGAAAGAATCTTGAGGATGATAGTGACATTGATGATTTTACTCTTGACATCAGTGATTTTCAGAGTTGGCAGTGGGATAACACCTACAAGATCAAAGTGGATACAAAAAATGTGACGGTCTCATCGATGATTCTTTGGTATCGATTTGCTGGTGACGATGAAAACACGACCAATAATTGGACACAATATGAAGAGATGAGAAATGCATCACCATTTGAATGGACTTTTTCTCCAAAGGATGGAAATGGATATTATCAGTTCTATGTAGAAGTTAACACTCCTTCAGATGAGGTAGTGACAACTTCTGTTGAAACGGTATATATAACATTATTTCCGATCATTGAACTACTTGTAGCGTTGGTAGTTACCATGGTTTTGTTTGCTGTTTCAGGAATGGTAATAAAAAAATATCGTCACACGAAAAAAGAAAAAAATAAGCCATTCTTGTAATCATTCTTTTTTTGTTTGCTTTATGGCAATATGTAGTGTATGGTAACAGATTTAATCTCGGGGATAATGATCAAAGAGAAGTGTTCTTAAGGTATCTATGCCATCAAGTGTTTTACATGATATGCTAAATTCTTTATCTGAAGCCTTGAATAGATCATTTTTTGTTTTAATCGTTATAAATTCCGCATTGACAAATTCCTTTTGTAAACGGGTCAATAATTGCTCTTGTTGAGCAATGGAATAACCACAACTTTCAGATGGATCAAGTAAATACACAACAATATCGGCAAGATGTGCCAATGCAGCAATAGCTACTTGTTCGATTTCATTTCGTTGATCCACAGGTTCTTCAAGTAACCCTGGTGTGTCAATAAGTTGGAACTGTTCAGTGAGAAAACCTTTTTTCTGATCCATATGTCCAACCTGAATGGTTTTTGTGGTGAATGGATATTGAGCAATATGGGGTTTAGCTTTTGATAAACAAGTGAGAAGTGATGATTTCCCAACATTTGGATATCCTGCGATAACAATGGTGGGCATATCTTGAACATCTGGTAGTTTAACAATGAAATCACGGGCATCTCGTAATACTTGCAAATCATCATCGATCTGTTTGATGATACTTGTGATCCGCCCATGGATCTCCCGTTGTTTTTTCTTAATAAATTGTAAATCTGTTGAACGGCGCAATGATTTCGTTTGGGATGTGGCGATTTGTTGACAGGTATCTTTTGCCCATTGAAGAGCTCCAAGAGAATGGCGTAATGAATCTAGATTAATGGAGATGTGAATTAATTCCTGATAGAAGATGGGGAGTTGATTCAATGATGGAAATGCTTTGATATATGAATCAAATATGGAAATAATGGTATCGGTGAATGATTCTGTACGAGCGATATATGTTTTTTTCGTTCTGAAATATTTAGCAGGATCTTGGATTGTTTTTTTTCGGGATCGGGCAAATGCTCTATCAATGATTTCTTGAGCAGTTGCTATTGGGGGTATGGTTTTAAACATAGTTGTTATCTCACCATCTGATAGAAGACTATGTAGATTAACATATTGGTTGAAAGTCAGGATATTTCAGCTGAAATCAATCAATGTGTATTCAAATGAACTTTTTTTTGTCGGTGGTGAAAACATTTATGTTTCATATCATCTTTCACCATTTGACAAAATATGGTAGAGGGATGGAAAATTTATGAAGATTATTCCGATAGCATCTGATTCAGTTGGAGTTCGATCGATGGCAACATTTGTAAAAACAAATGATGTATCCATCACGATAGATCCCTCTGCAGCATTGGGACCAAAAAGATATCAGTTACCACCTACCAATCAAGAAATTGAAACACTCAAAAAAATAAAAACAATCATTAAAGATTATGTTTTACAAAGTGAAATCCTTACCATTTCTCATTATCATTATGATCATTATGATCCCAATGAAACATTTTATGAAGATAAAAAGGTCTTTGCAAAAAAGATCAGTGATCATATCAATAAATCTCAAGAAAAGAGGGGTGCTGATTTTCAGAAACAGGTTCAAGACAATTGTGAATTAATTTTTTCAGACGACTCGATTCATTTTTTTAATGATACCGTTCTTTCTTTTTCCCCTCCATTCTTCCATGGTCCTACTGATGTACGTTTAGGTTATGTGATAATGACCACTGTAAAAGATCCAACACAAACGCTTGTTCATGCATCAGATGTTCAAGGGCCTGTGACAACAGATGCTACAGAATATATCATTGATCAAAAACCAGATATTTTGATTATGGATGGTCCACCTACTTTATTTCTTGGATGGAGATTTAGCACAAAGAATCTTAAAGATGCAACGGATAATATCATTGAAATTATCGAACAAACAAATTGTGATGTCCTCCTTGATCATCATTTACTTCGGGATTTAAACTATAAAAATCGTTTCGCTGAACCATACAAACGATATCCGAATAAAATTAGAAGTTTTGCTGAATACCAGGGTAAAGAAAACAATATGCTAGAAGCCAATCGAAAAACAATTTTTCGGGAGGAAAATAGATAACATATGATGTTTTAGCGTTTTATTTTGAAATCAGAACAACCACTAGAAGATATTTGTTGAACTGTTACTTCTTCCACAAAGGATAATTCAGGACCGTTATGACACCAGGATATCATAGCGTCAACAGCATCAGGATCACCTTCAAATAATGCTTCCACACGACCATCGCGCATATTACGAACCCATCCTTGAACATTTAGTTTTTCAGCTTGTTCTTTGGTATTTGCTCGGAAAAAAACACCTTGAACCTTTCCTTTGATATAGACATGAACTGTTTTTTTATCCATATGAACATTACCTCCAATTTTGGATTAATTACAAATGAAATTTTCAGGGTGAAAACCGATTCATTGTTCGGGGGAAGGGGATTGCATCTTTGATGTTATCTAAACCACATATCCAAGCAACAACTCGTTCCACTCCAAGTCCATATCCAGAATGGGGAACTGAACCATATCTTCTTAGATCAAAATACCATTCATAATTTTCAGTGTTCTCACCAGTTTCACGTAATCGTTTTTTCATATATTCGATATCTTCACTTCGTTGAGATCCACCTATGATCTCCCCATATCCTTCAGGTGCGATCATATCAAAACAGAGTGCAGTATTTGGTTTTTCAGGATCTTCGGGTTTGTAAAACGCCATTATTTCCAAAGGATAATTTGTGACCACTACCGGTGTTTCAAAAAAGTCCATCAGCTTGTTTTCTTCAATGGTTCGTAGATCTTTTCCCCAAGAAACTTTCATGTTTGCTTTTGTTTCAAGGATATGTAACGCTTCTTCATAGGTTATTGAGGGAAATTCCGATTGAGCAATATGTGAAAGCTTTTTGATATCTTGGCTAAGTGTTTCCAATTCGTTAGAATTTTTTTCCAACACTTTTTTGATGATATATCGAACTTCTTCTTTTGCAATTTCAGTTAGTTCCGGTAATTCAATCCAAGCTGCTTCCATCTCAGCCATCCAGAATTCTGAGAGATGCCGGGAGGTTTTTGATCGTTCAGCTCGAAATGTTGGTCCCATATTGTAAACTTTTTCCAATGAGAACACTGCAGCTTCTGCATATAATTGCCATGACTGGGAAAGAAATGTTTTATTCTCGTAATATTTCACTTCAAAGAGTGTTGAACCGCCTTCACATTGGTTTGGTTGTAACACTGGCGCATCAAATTCAATATACTTTCTCTCTCTAAAAAATTGATGAATTGCTCCAACAATCGTCGACCGAATTTTTAAAACTGCATTAAGTTTCTGAGAGCGTAACCAAAGATGACGTTGATCAAGTAAGAATTCAGGACTTTGATCCTCGACGATGGGGAATGGTTCTGCAGCGTGTAACACGGTGAAATCATTGACGCGAAGTTCATATCCGCCAGGTGCTCTTTTATCTTCAGATACTGTTCCGTTTATCACAACGGATGATTCGATTAAGGTTTTCTTTGCCACTTCGAATGATTCATCTGAAAGATTTCCTCGTTTAACTGTGGCTTGAATGATGCCTGTTGCATCCCGAAGAACGATGAATACGATGTTTCCACTACTTCGAGTTCGATAGATCCATCCTCGGACAGAGATATCTTGATCAGTGTGTTTACCTTCAAGGATATCCTTGATTGTGGCATAGTGTGTTTTACTCATACTTTTCACCAATTTTCATAGATAGAAATTGTCTTTTAATAACTGAAATACTCTTATGCTATAAAAAACACCAGGATGAAGAAAAGTGGTTAAATAATAATTTATGAGAATAAGAGTTTTTCAGCATGTGTGGCAACTGTTTTCCTATATTTTTCATCTGTAATTATCATCACTTCCCAATCGGGAATTGAACGCATTTGTATTGCTTCAGCAACTGGTGTGTAATCATGAAGTGTTTTTCTATTTTCACCTTCAATGATAGGTATATCGGTTTGTTGGATCCGGGGCTCAGCCAGATGAAGATCAGGCGAGGGGATGTCAATAATGATATGGCCTTTGGGAATGTTGAGTTGTTCTTCAAAAACTTCTTCTTTTTTTCGACGAATGTTGCTATCTTCAAAGATGGAAAGGATTTGTTTTTGATCATTGGATAATTGTTGAGATGATCGAACGTAAGCTTGTTTGAATAATTGTCGATATTTCAAATGAGTTATCAAAGACTGCTGAAATGTTTCTTGGTTTTTAAGATACATGACCAGCTCAGCATCAGTCATAGAGAAGAATTCAAAAGGATGAATGGATGGAAGCATTTCCAACGCCCGGGAAAGCATGAGTTCAGCGATGCGAACGGTCTTATGATAATATACTGAAGAATACATCAAGGTTCGTGCCATCAGAATGTTTTCAACGACGCCCACTCCCTTACGATTCAATGCCAGTTGATTTTGATTGATGAGAATAGTTTGTACGAATCGTTGAGTATCGATCATACCATATGCTACTCCCGTGTAATAAGCATCTCTTAAAAGATAATCAAGTTGATCGACGTCGATAACGCTGTTTAATACTTGGGTGAGATAGGGTTTAGTTGTTTTGGTTCCTTTTATCATATCAGTAATGGTTTTTGTATCTATTTGGTATGACTCCAGGACCTCTGCAACAGTTTTGGTTGGCTGTAGGAATCTTTCTTCATTTTGTTGGAAAATACTGTATTTTCCAGTGATAAGATTTTGTGTTAAATCAACATGGTCTACGTTAAGTGACGTTCTGATGATTGATTCAAGAGTATGGGAAAATGGTCCATGGCCGATATCGTGAAGAAGTGAAGCACATTTCACCATGTTCGTCTCATGGGGAGAAAGTCCCAATGCATCACTGATTTCTGATGCCATGTGAAAAGCACCAAAGGAGTGTTCCAATCGGGTGTGATGGGCTCCGGGAAAAACCAGATGTGCAAGACCAAGTTGTTTAATACTACTTAACCGTTGAAGCTCTGGAGTGTCAAGTAATTTTAAAAATATTTTATCAAATCTGATATTGCCATGAATGGAATCTCTTATGATTTTATATTCATCATTGGTCATAATTATCAACAAATTTAACTTAATTCAGTTGATTGAAACGGTATGGATAAAGAAAAAATAACCATTTTTTCCGTATTGAACTTGGTTATTTGATCTTTATATGTGTTATTTGTTTAGACCTCTTGAAGGAGGAATGGACCTAATGATTTCAATTTTTCTTCATAACTTTCAGGGTACAAAAACCGCTCCGTTTGGGTAATGCTGCTTAATATGGAGTTTCCATCTTGGGGTGTGAAACAAAATCCGATGATTTCATTTTCGTTTTTTACATGGATTGTTGGTAGCACTGCAACAGTTTGATTATATATTCTTCCGTAATGGCCATGATCACGTCCAAATGAAAAAACAAGATTTGATGATTGTTTTCTGGTGACTGAAACTCGTGGGTTTTTGATGAATTTCTGTATTGCCTCTTCCTTTGTTATTTTTCCATCGATTTTTATGTCAAACCAAATGCTATGCATGTATTGGGTGTTTAATTTTAATGCACTGGAAAATACGTTCAATTTCATGCCCAATGTTTCATATAAATGATAAACATCTCTTGCATGATGTGTCCCCATTTCCTCATCAGGATGGTTTCCTACTTCAGGTGAAGGAACAAATCCTTTTACCTGACTGATGTCGTTAGATCGACGGATACAAAGGAATTTGCCTTCCTTTAAATGATTCTTATTGTTTTTCACAGCTAATGTTTTGATGAGAACTGCGATATTATGTGTATTGCAACTAACGATATGAATGAATTTATCCTTTTTCGTTATTGCTTCATCATTGATGCCAACAGCATACATGGATCCAAAACCAAATTCGGAACCTTGGGCCAAAAATCCTTTTACCTTGTTTTTGTATTTATTATAATATTTCTCTTTATTCATCATTCCGGTTCCTTTTGGTGTGCAATCGATGACCACTGAAGCTCGTTTAATTGCTTCTTCAGCATGATATGTTGGCTCGGTACCAAGTTCTTGGAAATCGGTTACTTTTTCTTCAGCAACAGCTAGATTTGCACCACGATTTATCAACCCACGGATCTTAGGTCGATCGATTTCTTTTGCTGTATGCTTATAAAATGTGATCTCATCTATTCCAAGTTCGTCTTTAGCGTCACAGAGCAACCCAATTAATGGTTCTCCAATGGTTCCGGTTCCTACAACATGAACAATCTTTCCATCTGTCATTATTTCACTCCTCCCCAATCAGAGCATGTTCGTAATCTACATCCTGCTTTTAATTGTTGCCCTTATTTTAGATAGTTTTCTCATCTGTAAGGGAATGTTTTAAAAAGGAGAAGCTAATTCACCCTTCTCATGGCATTACCATTAGATGTATTACAACGATCTGTGAATCAGAACCTCAATCTTCTCCTTAAAGATGGACGGATTATTGAAGGAAAGCTCTCAGGATACGATGAATATATGAATATGGTTCTTGATGAAGTTGAAGAATCACATGGTGAAACTAAACGTAGACTTGGAACTATCATTCTCAGAGGAAACAATGTTGTGAGTATTTCATTGAAATAATCATTGTGCTTGTAAGGGAATTTGATACCGTTTTCAATCGTAAAATATACTGGTTTTTTCATTATTTTACCTGTTGGTATTCTTTTTTTTAATAAAAAATTGGCGCTTTTTCCGCTCCAAGAGCGAAAAGCATTTATATACCTTATTCCTATGTAGATATTGGAAGGAATCGGGCTGGTAGTTTTTTGTTAGAGTGCATCCCATCCCCTCCTAGTGAGGCCAGCCATCCTTCCTTTCTTCGCTAATGGAGGGTGTGGAACATCTTTTTCAACAAACATTTAAGTAGACTGTAAAAATACCTCAATCGTGATGTTTATGGGGAGAAAAATCAAAGCGAGCAGAGGAAAACAATTACGGTGTAAAGGATGGAGGCAGGAAGCTATTCTTCGGATGCTTGAAAACAATCTGGAAAATGCTGAGGATCCTGAAAATCTCATTGTTTATGGTGGAACTGGGAAAGCAGCACGAAGTTGGGAAAGTTATGATGAAATCCTTAGTATCTTAAAAAATCTTGAGGATGATGAAACTATGGTGATTCAATCGGGAAAACCAGTTGCCGTGTTTAAGACGTGGGAAACATCACCACGGGTTTTAATGGCAAATGCAAATATTGTTCCTCATTGGAGCCACTGGGAAAAATTCAATGAACTTGAACAACTTGGTCTGATTATGTATGGGCAGATGACTGCTGGATCCTGGTGCTACATTGGAACTCAAGGTATTATCCAAGGGACCTATGAGACATTTGCTTCACTTGCACAAAAACATTTCAAGACCAATCTTTCCGGTAAAATCGTTTTGACTGGTGGAATGGGTGGGATGAGTGGTGCGCAGCCGTTATCAGTGAAAATGGCTGGTGGTGTCTGTATTGATATTGAATGTGATGAGCAACGTATTGATAGGCGTATCAATGCAGGCTTTTGTGATAAGAAACTCTTTGATTTAGATGATGCTGTTGAATTAGCAACTCAGGCAAAAGAAGAGAAAAAAGCAGTTTCAATTGCAGTGGTGAATAATTGTGCAGATACCCATCCATATTTGATGAAGAAAGGGTTTATTCCTGATGTGGTAACAGATCAAACCTCAGCTCATGATGAATTGAATGGATATGTTCCTGCAGGGTTTTTTGGTAGCAATCTTCATGAGGCGTTCCAGTTACGTGATTCAGATCCAAAAACGTATGTTAGGCATTCATTGGAAAGTATGAAATATCATTGCAAAGCGATTCTAGATTTTCAAAAAAATGGTTCCATTGCGTTTGATTATGGTAATAATCTAAGGGGGCAAGCTGAAAAAGCAGGTTTAACTGATGCATTTGATTATCCTGGTTTCGTTCCAGCTTATGTCCGTCCGATGCTTGCAGTAGGGCGGGGACCATTTCGTTGGCTAGCGCTTACGGGAAACCCTAAAGATATAATGACAACGGATGATCTTGTGTTGAAGATGTTTCCAGATGATAAGGTTCTTTGTAACTGGATTCATCTTGCTGAACAATTTTTGCCTTGGGAGGGTCTTCCTGCACGAGTGTGTTGGCTTGGTTATGGAGATCGAAAGCGTTTTGCACTTGCTCTGAACAAACTGGTTCGTGAAGAAAAGATTGGCCCCATTGCGATTACTCGTGATCATCTTGATAGTGGTAGTGTCGCGTCACCATATCGTGAAACGGAAAGTATGAAGGATGGTAGTGATGCCATTGCTGATTGGCCGTTACTTAATGCATTGTTGAACACGGCGGCTGGTGCGGATAATGTACAAATCCATAATGGTGGTGGCGTTGGCATTGGTCTTTCCACCCATGCAGGCATGGTTGTTGTTTGTGATGGAAGCAAGCAAACAGATGAACGGATCAAACGAGTGTTTACAACAGATCCTGGGATGGGTGTGATCCGTCATGCTGATGCAGGATATAAGGAAGCAATTGATGTTATTCATCATTCAGATTTGCAATCTCCGCTGCTAAAAAATAGGATAAAAGAATAGGTATGGAAGTAATGAAATGATAGCTCTTGATGGTTCCCATTTAGGTATTGCTGACGTTATCTTTGTTTCTCGAGATTTTGAAGAGGTTTGTCTTTCAGATGAAGCGATAGAAAAGATGCAATCATCACACCGAGTTGTTATGGATCTGTTGCATTCTCAAAAAACGGTATATGGAGTGAATACGGGTTTTGGTAGTCTTTCCTCCGAAAAAATTAGTGAAACTGATGTGGGGGCGTTACAAGTAAATTTGTTGCGCAGTCATTCATGTGGTGTGGGAAATCCATTACCTGTGGATGTGGTTAGGGCGATGATGCTACTACGGGCTAATTCTTTAGCCAAAGGGTATTCGGGGATAAGGCCTTGTGTCGTCCAATTACTAATTGATATGTTAAACAAGGGTATTCATCCTGTGGTTCCTAGTAAGGGATCAATTGGTGCAAGTGGTGATTTGGTTCCACTTGCTCATATTGGTTTATGTTTGATTGGTGAAGGTGAGGTGATCTATCAAGGTGAAACGGTTTCTTCAAAGGAAGCTTTCATGAAAACTGGTTTGTCTTCTGTTTCATTACAGGCAAAAGAAGGGTTGGCTTTGATTAATGGAACGCAATTGATGAGTGCGCTTGGTTGTCTTTTTGTTTGGGATGCTGAGCACTTGTTGAAACATGCTCAGATTGCTGGTGTGATGAGTCTTGAGGCGTTAAAGGGAACTAATCAAGCGTTTCGAAAGGAAATCAATAACCTCAGGGCTCATCAAGGTCAAATTGATTGTGCTAAGAATCTATGGAATTTGACTCAACATAGTCAGATTCTTGAATCTCATAAAGATTGTAAAACGGTCCAAGATGCATATACCCTTCGATGTATGCCTCAAGTGTTTGGTGCTTCTAAAGATGTATTTTCGTTTGTAAAACAAGTGTTTGAAACAGAGATCAATTCGGTTACTGATAATCCAATAGTACTTGCTGAGCAAAATGAGACGATATCTGGGGGAAACTTTCATGGTCAGCCACTTGCGTTTGCTCTTGATTTTCTTGCGATAGCTCTATCTGAAATTGGAAATTTCAGTGAACGTCGTATCGCTCGATTAGTTGATAGTAATCTCTCTGATCTCCCTCCATTTTTAACTAGATATCATGGACTTCATTCAGGACTCATGCTTCCTCAATATGTTGCAGCGGCATTGGTCAATGAGAATAAAACATTATGTCATCCAAATAGCGTTGATTCAATTTCGTCTTCAGCTAATAAGGAGGATCATGTGAGCATGGGTGCAAATGCAGGATTAAAACTATTTCAGATTTGTGAAAATGTGAGAAGTATTATTGCCATTGAATTATTGTCCTCGGCGCAAGCGTTGGAGTTTTTAAAGCCATTATTACCATCTTCAGCAGTGAACGCCAGTCTTAATGTGATTTGGAAGAACGTTTCAATGATTGTTGAGGATAGACCACTTCATCAAGATATTGCTAAGATTTCTGATCTTATCAATAATAAAACTATCCTTACAGCGGTAGAATCGGTTGTTGGTCCATTAAATTAGATTCTTTTTCCGAAAACACTAATAATCCGTTTCTTCTTTACTTTTTCAATGAATTTCACTGCAACTATATCAGAAATGATAGATAAAGTTCTTCAACAAGCAGGAATTTTAAATCCATTGATAAGCCAACTTGTTGTTTCATTGATCTATTTTCTTATCACCCTTCTAATTGGTTTGATTGTCTATAGACTTTTTGAACGATATTTTACGAATTGGGCAAAAAAAACTAAAACCACTCTTGATGATAAAATCCTTGCCAATATTAAACTTCCCATTTATCTAGCTGTTTTTTTCATTGGGCTATATTATGCATTGCAACCATTGAGTTTTCTAGATCCATATTTATTAGAAATTTCATTATTGTTTTTTATCATACAAATTTTACTGGCTACTTTTTCTATCACTCGAATCATCAATGTGCTTATTTCATGGTATCAAGATAAAAGCAAACGGAAAAAGAAGGATGTAAGTGATCACATTCTTTTCCTTTTTAAGAAGATCCTTCATGCAATGGTTTATATTTTTGCGTTTTTGTTGGTTCTTCATGCGTTTGGAATTAACCTATCTGGTGTCGTTGTTGGTCTTGGTGTTGGTGGTATTGCGATTGCGTTTGCATTGCAGAATGTGTTAAGTGATTTATTTAGCGCATTTACCATTTATTTTGACCGACCATTTGAAATCGGTGATTTTGTTATTATTGGGTCAGATTTAGGGACGGTAAAAAAGATAGGTATGATTTCCACCCGTATTCAAACGTTACAAGGTGAAGAACTTGTTGTTTCTAACCGTGAGTTGATTTCCACTCGTATTCGTAATTTTAAACAAATGCAAAAACGCCGGATCGTGTTTGGTTTTGGCGTTATTTATGCAACGCCGTTATCAAAATTAGAAAAAATTCCCGGTATTGTAAAAGAAATTATCACCTCAATTGAAATTGCTGATGTTGACCGGGTTCATTTCAAAGAGTTTGGTAATTTTAGTTTGAATTTTGAAGTAGTGTATTATATCCAATCCAAAGATTATGCAGTATATATGGACACGCAGCAAGAAATCAATTTTAAGATAAAGGAAGCATTTGAAAAAGAAGGAATTGAAATGGCATTTCCTACACAAACAATTTTTATTAAAGAAAAGAATAGCTAAGAAACAGCTATTTTTTTTATCTCTTTTTTCATGTTATTTATTTTTTTTCCGTTCAGTTAGATGTTGTAGATTGGGTGAGCTTAGATTGATAAGAACCGGTCGGAGGAAATAGTTGATTCCAACCATAATTAGCATTACAATAATGATAAATAATATAGATGTTTCATTCCATTGATTGATGACAAGGCCTAGTGATATTCCTGCAGCTGGGGCATGTTCAGTGTTGGTGATGGTCATGATAAAAATTGAAAGACCAACGGCAATCGCAGCTAAAAAGATGGGTGAATGATGATTGGTATATTGATTAAGAATTGATAAAGGGCGTATCCACGTTCCAACATAAAAACAGATAATTCCGATGCTTATGCCAATGGTGTATCCTCCAATTAATCGACGTGGTGATGATGCATATGTTTTAGGCATGGCGAAAACGATGAATGCTGTTGCACCTAGTGATGCGATAAGAGCTGTTTCTGTAACAACATTTAGAAAAAGAAGTGCAATGGCAAGTATTCCAGTTGCAAGCAAACATTGAAATACATAATTGAAAAGGTTCTTTCGAACTTTTTGATCGATAATGTTCATAGTATAACCTGAAATGGGTAAGTGAACTACTCCCCCCTACACTGCAACAGGTTGCACTGTTGAGGAAGGAGCTTCCTTCGAGTATATGG
>CAYOTP010000025.1:0-25037 GCA_964406955.1 uncultured Thermoplasmatales archaeon
GCTTCCACATGACCGGTAAGAATATCCTGTTTTGCTGCCGCTAGAATTCCAGCTAGTACGGTATTGGTATCACCTTGGGATAACACGACACTGGGACGTTCCTTTAACAGGATCTCTTCGATTTTAACTAGCATTCTCCCTGTTTGATTCCCATGGTCAGCTGACCCGATCCCTAGATTATACCTTGGTTGAGGTAACTGTAATTCTTCAAAGAACACCGCATCCATATTCGGTGAATAATGTTGATTGGAATGAATGATGAAATAATTTAGTTTCCGTTGTTCAAACAATCGAATAACTGCTGACATCTTAATGATCTCAGGACGAGTACCAAGAACGATTCCAATATTCATATCAAGTTTTAACTCCTAAAAAAAAATAAGATTTTTCTTACAATTCATAACCTATCATTGACCTAGCTACCGCTGAATATCCATATGCCTCCTTTCATCTCCCAACATGTGAGATCAATTCAGCTATATGAACCGGGTAACCTAAGATTTTTTTTATGAACTCATTTACTGTTTAGCTTCATTGGAAAAACAGTATCAAGATCCATCCGAGAAATATCAACATATTTTGAAACGATCTGAATGAATAATTCTTTCTGACTCGAACCAAAGGAACTGAACGTATCATGAAAATATTCATGGTGCTCTAACTCCTTAGCGATCAATCGTTTCTGAACCTGTGTTAACCTTAGATCATGACTAATGTGACCAAGTTTGTTCATCCAGTAGCCAACATCTTTCGGACGGTCATCTGAAATGTTCTGTATCGCCCCACAACTAGTACAATACGGATGTTTCTCTATGGAGCCATAATTATTCATTGAAGATGAGAACCAAACACGATGTTGTTTCCCACATATCTGATGTGAACATGAAGTCATTTTCTAAATTATCCCTCCCATGGAGGATAGTATCATTAATGCGAAATACCGTAATCATATATAAAGTATAATTGTTATAGTTTATATACAAGGAATTCATCTAAGAAAAAAAGGATAATCGTTGGATTTACCCGTTCACTCAATACGATGATTTTTCCATAAATCTAACGACATTAAATATAATCCATCAACATATGTAAACCAAAGAAACTAGATGACAAAAATAAAAAAGCTTCATCTTCCAAACGAATTTAGAAAAGAGATGAAAAGAAACCATGGAAAAGGAAACGCCATCGGATCAAAAGAAATCACCCTACCGCATCGGCAGGATACGCATTGGGAAAAAAAACTCAAATAAAGATGAATCTTGCATTATCCGCTGTGCATACTGTGATGAGATCATCACTTTAGACCAACCCCTTCCCCCTGATACATCAATAAGATGTCTATATTGCGGTCATGAAAACAAGGTTCATCTCAAATCAAAGACAAAAGCTTCAACCATAACAGAAAACAAATCCGTCCAACCAAAGGAACCAATTGAACCAAAAAAAGATGAAGAACCTTCTGAAAAAGAATCTAACAAAAACAAGATAAAAAAAATTCTTTCCGATAACATCATTGAACTCGTGCTCATCAGCATCGGACTGGCATACCTTATCGATCCCACGATGAACAACATTAAAATCAGTTTCACACTCATCCTTATAGCAACATTTCTTCTTTTCCTTATGACCGGTGAAGATGAAACAACACGGTATACCCAAAAAGAATATTCAACAACTGATCCGTTCTTTAAACGAAAGCCGCATATTCATCCGTTCATTAAAAAAATACGATCCATCACTGAACGATTACAAGCTATCCCCCTTACCAATCGAATAGGCATCGTCCTGATCCTTTGGACACTTCTTTTATTCATCATCACCGCTGATATTGAAATCTATTTCATCCTTATCTTCATCGGCATTCTCATCACTAGGGAACTTACGGATCTTTATACGTCTGATTATTTCAAAAAACGATTGAATGCTTACATCATCCTTTTTCTTTTTACCTATATTTTCCTCATTGGTCAAAAGATCATTGAGATCATATCGTCTTAAGACCACATCCCACTATCTTTTTCATCAAGTATCATATATCCCTATACCATCTTAGTAAAATACTATCAATTCATTGGAGATTAGTCGTACCATGCCTGGATTCATTCCTCATTTCATCGTCGGAAACGCCATGTTTCTTCTTGGAAGTTACTACATTCAACATCATACACAGATAGCATATAACAAAAAAACCATACTCTTACTCTACTTCATCTGTATCGGCTGTAGCATCATCCCTGATTTTCCCTTAGCTCTCTATTATGGATTCCATGTGGGAAGCTTTGAAACGTTAGTTGAACCCCATGCATTCCTTCATTACATCATCAGTCCGTTAGCCGTTTTTTCCTTCATCATCCTAGACCTTGTCCACCCAGTGAAAAAAAGGCCTCTCTGGGCCATAGGCATCCTTTGCATCATCATTCACATCATCATGGATGCAATCATTCAGGAAACAGGAGTATGGATCTAAATAGAAACCGGTTTTCTGCATACGACTTCATTACAACTACTATTTATAGCATCTAACGATATGTCAACCATCCATCGGTTCTTCATCACTCTGGCAGAATGTCAACATTTATCGTTTACCACCATCTTTTTAAATACATCCTGTGGACAGAAACAAGAGTAAGACATGATTCATTTGACTCATGGCAAATAGATGGAGCGACCGAAAAATGGAAGAAAAGAAAGATAATAAATCATCAGCTGGTAAGATAAAAATCGTTCTTGGATCATTTTCACTTCTCGTAGTTTTTTCCACACCCTATCTAAATATCACGCAGATATCATTTAATATGAACTTGTTTCAAAGCGCCATGTATTCTTTGATTCTTTTTTCATTCTGGATATTTGCTGCACAACTGATCCATAAACCACAACAAACCCATGAAAAGATCATATTTCCAAATGAGAAAACCTATGATCGTAGCCACCGTCAACCCGTGGCAACCATCTAAAAAAAAATCCTTTTTTTAAGGATTTGAATGAAATAATGAAGTGAAAAAGGTCTATATTTCACTTCGACTTCTTTTTATTATATTTGGTAACACGTTTAAGACTAGACCCATAAACATCGCCAATGCACCAATCATGATGAAGATACTTACTATGATTGCATAAGGAATGAGAAAAACATTGGTCTGATTATAGTATTGTAAGGTATAGATGCCAAAAAGAAGACCAAGGATCACTGAAGCAAAACCAGGCACCCCAATGAACAATAACGGTCGTTTCTCTGCAACTAACCAAATAACATAAGCAAGGACTGAAAACCCATGGGATGCAGATCCTTTCGTAGAAGTACGCCCCAATCCGTTATATCGGCAACTGATACGAGCGTTACCTACACTTAACCCATAATCATGCGCTCGGATTAACTGTTCGCTTTCAACACTGAACTCATCTCCGGTCAAACGAGGGGTGATCTTTTCAAGTGCACGGGTATTGAATCCTCTGAATCCTGATTGACTATCGGTAACAAAACCACCGTTGCCAAAGCTTGTTGCATAATCCAACAATCGTTTACCGATTTTACGCCACCAAGGCATCTCTGTCGTCTTTCCATATCTGATACCAATGGAAATATCAACCTTTCCCTCAATCATCTTATTGACTAGTAAAGGAATCTCACTTGGCTCATGTTGTCCATCACCATCAAGGGTTATGACATAATTATAATGATGATCCAATGCAAACGTAAAACCTGTTTTAATCGCTGCGGCTTTCCCTTTGTTCTTATCATGTGATAAAACGATGGCACCTACTTTTTTAGCAAGTTCAACGGTCTCATCACTACTACCATCATCAACAACAAGGACATCATCAACATACCGTTTTGTCTTGATGACAATTGAAGCAATCGTTGCCTCTTCATTGTAACAAGGAATAAGAGCAAGTACTTTCTTATCTGTCGAATTATCCATATATTTCCTCCCACTTTTTCGGGTCTTTTCTTCATCCATAATCGTTCAAATTATGATTCGGTGATTATTATATTTATATCTTATTGTTTGGATATTACCGATTTCAAAAATAAAGAACAATAATGCAGTATATAAATATTATTTAATATACAAGCAAAAATCATAACATAAACCACAAAAAATAATTAAATAATAAAGGAAAAATTATTATTATAATGGTAAAACAGATATTCTTAAATACGCTTGAAAACAATAATAACGTAGAATATAGAATCAATCAATATTGAATAAATAATTGTATCAGTTAAGCAATTTGAGGAAAAAAGATCTATGAGAATGAGATTTACGTTACATCCCAAAAAAACCAAGATAGATACCTTTGAAACCAATATTTTCAGATGCCCGTATTGTGAACAAATCATCACATTATCCAAAGATATTGATGAAAACTACACAGTCGACTGCCCACAATGCGGCCATATCGGATTGATCTCAAAAAATATGGACGATACAAAAAGAAAAGAAAAACAAAGCAATAAAAAAATCAAACAGAAACCAAACTGGTACCAACAACCAAAATCACGAGCCAAAATAATTGGGATCACTCTCATTGCGATAAGTCTAATCCTTCTTTTCAACCCAAATGACCTTAACATTAAAATAAGTATTACCCTCGCCTTTATCGGAACGTTACTTTATCTTCTCATCTCAGAAGAAAAAATCATTCTTCCAACTGACTCAACGACTTCATCAACTTTTTTAGAAAGATACAAGTTAGTAATCTCAGAAAAAATTGTTATTCTCATCATAGCTACAACCTTACTTCTTTTTCTTATCACCCGACCTGAAAACATTGAAATCTTCCTTGTATTACTCTACCTAAGCCTCCTTATCATCAAGGAACTCATCGATGAATTCACCCCAGTTCATGTGAAAAAAAGACTTAATATATTTATCGTCGTCTTTTTCATTATTTTCATCATCATCATTGCCGAAAGAATAATAACTATTCTAGACATCTAAGCAAAAGAATTTACCATGTATCTATCGTATCATAAATACCCGGTTACCGTTCTATGCTGTCTTTTTTGGAGTGCCATAACATTTCTTATCATTCTTCTGGATCTCAGTGGACCACTACGAGTTCTTTTTGGCCTTCCCATCGTCCTTTTCATCCCCGGTTACATCCTGGTCTATGCATTATTTCCAAGTAAGAAAACCGATGAAGGGATAGATCTCATCGAACGAATTGCCCTCAGTTTAGGATTATCACTTGCTATTGTCCCCTTAATTGGATTGGGACTAAATTACACACCATGGGGAATACGCTTAACACCCATCATCCTTTCATTACAACTCTTTATCTATTCAATAGGGGCCATTGCAATTTATCGATGGTACAAGCTTCCCACCTCAAAAAGATTCACCATATCCATAGATATACGATTCCCAGATCATGAAAACAAGCTAGACAAAGCATTGACCATTATCCTTGCAGCATCCATCATCATCGCAGCAAGTCTTTTAATCTATGTCATCATCACTCCTAAAACGGGAGAAAAATTCACGGAGTTTTATTTGTTGGGACCTGAAGGCATCGCAGATAACTATCCAAGGAACCTTACAATCAATCAAAATGCATCTGTCATCATTGGTATCGTCAACCATGAATACAAAACGATGAATTACACTGTTGAAGTGTGGTTAGTCAATCAAACTTATGGATATAACCAAACCATTAAAGAAAACATGACAACCTATCATCATGCATGGTTCTTGGATTCGATTAACACACAGTTGAATCATACTCCAATTAACATTGAAGAAACCTGGCAGCCACAATGGGAGACAAATTATACTTTTTCTATTAATAGATCAGGAGAATACAAACTAGCATTCTTACTCTATACAACACAAGAAGAGACCTATGAACCAAATATAGATTACAAAGACATTGCACAATATAAGTTTGATAATGATCAATCTGAAGCTTATCGAAGCCTCCATCTCTGGCTTACCATCTCGAATTGAATGAAAAATATATAAATAAATAAATAGCAAAACGTTTTTAAAGTAAGATTCATTGCATCAGGAGTTAAATATATAATAAAATTTAAATATTAATTAAACCACATTCAATATTAACAAAAGGAAAGATATGGAGGCGAATTACTATTAGACAACATTCACAATGGAAATGCACTCATTGCGGCGCTATCAACGAAGATTATTACCTTAACTGCATGGCCTGTGCATCATTTAACAAGAATCTGAAAAAACGTTCTATTTTTGCATCTACTACTTAAATCGCATAAAAAACAAGGCGATCATCATTTTTTATAAAAAAATCTTTTATAATTAATAGTAGTCTAATTCATCTAAAGTCCAAATAGAGTATAGCCATTAATTTTTCAACTCAGTTCTATTTATGACATGGTGGACCAAAATAAAAGAAATTGCTATTGGAACTAGCAAAGCACCATAAAGTCCTATGTGAAAAGTTACCATTGGATCATTTATGACAAAACCATTGGTTACAATACCATCATTAATAATGGCAGACGTGGAAATGTCAATGCACCAAAGAAAGAGAGTCTGTAAAATTATCAATGCCAATATAATGCATATCCAATCTCCTTTACCTATTTCAAGTTTTAATTTGCTCATTTTTATGTAAACCAATAATTTTATTTATTTCTTATTATTTATAATATTTTCCCAATAATTGTATTATTGGCCGATTATTTATAAAAAAATGTGACTTTTTAACCACCCTATATATGATATCATTGTAAAATTTATATCTACTAATGATGGATCAAAAAGATTTTTCATCATGTGATTATCGGATAGGTATTGCCCTTGGCCACATTTATGTTGTCAGGCATACCAAAAAGAAATCAAAATTGTATAATCCCCCCACTTTACTAAAAAAAACTATGGCGTGTCATTTTGCCAAAACATCCATCAGCCAAATTATCTTTATATACTAAAAAAAAGAGAGTATAACGTGCAATTTGGTGAGAAAACGATGAGAACAAAAGATGTCGATAAAAAAGTCAACAGAGCAAAACACTTGTTTAGCTTAAATCACCATCAGCGTCAACTCTCCATGGCCATCATCGCTATCCTCCTTCTTTCAACCATATCTACATTATTCATACCGTTAATAGGAGCTAACCCCTCAGGGAACAAACCTGTTGAAATCCCATCACCTCCAGAGGATACAAAGGATGCCCGCAGTCCGTCCCAAGGATCTCAGGAAAATATTAACCCAACTTCAGAAGCATCTGAACCAGATGACGATGAAGAAGAGGAAGAAGAAGACGAAGAAGATGAAGAAGACGAAGAAGATGAAGAAGACGAAGATGATGAAGAAGACGAAGATGATGATAAATCCTTATCTGATGGTACAGATAAAGCAAAGAATCCAATCATCAATAATAATCCATCTGGAATAGAAGACACTCCTTCAACAGAAACAAATGATGCGCCAAAATTCTCATCTGAATCCAATGGTAAGATAGCTGAACAAGCCAATGCCAACTCACAAAACACACCAAATGCTCTTCTCCCACAAGCCATTGCCAACCCTGAAACTGACAAGGATTCAAACGAATCCCATCCCTTAAAAAACGATTCATATTTTGAAACAATTGGTAATAACGCTAGTAATGCAAATAATGCAAACAATAAAAACAACGGATTGAAAATAAATAATTCTTTTATCTTTGAAGAAACAACAGAAGAAGATGAGGATAACACCGTTAAAAAGATCGCTAGCAGCCTGGGAAACATCTCAAAGGGTCAAGAAATCTCAGTCACCATGAATAAAGAAACACCTTCAACAACCACTCAAGTGCAAAGAACTACCATTGAACGTGTCTGGTTCAAAGCAAGTTCATCACAAGCCAACGTTGAATTATCCGTAAAGAACCTTAAAGAAAAACCTGCAGAAGTAACAAATAATCTTTCACTTCCCGATCAATCAAGATTCTATGAGTATCTAGATATAAAACTCACCTCTGAAGAGCTCTATATCGGATCAACTGCGGTATCATCGATGAATTTCACCTTCACTGTTGAAAAATCTTGGATCCGTAATGAAAGTATCGACAAAGAAACAGTCCGAATGATGAGATATCATAACGACACCTGGCAAACACTAGATACCATCTATGTCAACGAAACAGAAGATACCATTAGATATATCTCAACGACACCGGGATTATCCATTTTTGCAGTGGCCGGTGATACTATCGTTGAGGAAACAGATGATGTCATCATCGAATCATTTAGCATTCCTTATTGGATATCCATTAGCATCATTTCTGTGTTAACCACAACATTAGGTATCGTTTTGTTCAAAAAACGATTCGTCTATAAATCCTAAACAATACCGTGGATCTCTATCTTCTTACTATCTTCTTACTCATTTTTTACTTTTTCAATCAATGATTCGATCCGATCCTTTAACACCTGGACATCAACGGGTTTTTCAAGGAAATCCTCAGCAAGAAAATCCCCTGCTTTTCTTGCAAGATCATCAGTTCGAGCCGTAAGAAAGATAATAGGAACTTTTTCCCATTTCTTTTGATCCCGTATCTTATCAAAAGTCACCCAACCGCTCATCCCCGGCATCATCAGATCAAGGATGATCAGATCAGGATTTGTTTCATCAAGATGATCTAAGCACTGCTGTCCACCATCCATAGTTATCACTTCAATTGAATCATCCATTGCTTCTAAACCTGCCTTCACGGTGTATAGGACACCTGGTTCATCATCAACTATCATTATTTTCTTCATGTTTTTCTTTCACCTCTTTTTTCGGTAGCGTAAAATAAAACGTGCTACCCTTTCCAGGACCTTCACTAGTTACCCATATAGTCCCATTATGTTTTTCTATGATTCGTTTGGTAATAGCAAGTCCCAATCCAACTGAGTCTTCACCATGTGTTGAAGAATCAGCTCGATAGAACTCATCAAAGATCTTATCTATTTCTTCCCGAGTCATCCCAATTCCGGTGTCTTCAACGGATATCTCAACGAAATCTTTTTTATCCGTTGCTGAAATCGTGATAGAGCCACCTGTGTCAGGTGTGTATTTCACTGCATTGGCAATCAGATTCTTAAAAACTTCTTTGACTCTCAGTGAATCAGCAAAGATTTGAATGTCGGGTTTTATCTGATTTATTATTGTAATTTTGTTCTCATCTAATAATGGCCCCTGGGAAACTATGACTTGTTTGACCAACTCAAAAAGATTGAGTTTTTCATATTCAAAACGAATGTTTTCAGTTCGTAACTTTGCCAGTTGTAAGGTTTTAAAGATAAGATCTTTCATGTATTGAGCGTTTTCATTAAGCACTTGAAGATGTTTTTTCATCTTCGGGTCTTTTTCTTGTTGCACTAAAATAGGTAACAGACCGATCAATGGTTGCAATGGATTTTTTAGATCATGGCCCAGCTGACCGATGAACTCATCTTTCTGCTTGATCAATCGTTCGAGGATGCTATTGTATCGTTCCAAGGTTTCTTGGGATCGTTTGATGTCTTCAGCCATGCTATTGAACGCTGTGGCAAGCTCTCCGATCTCATCTTTTGAAGAGATATGGATCCGTGCATTGAGATCACCTCTCCCAAACACCTTAGCTGTTTTTCTGAATTGCATGATAGGTTTAACAATGGTATTTCTCAGAAGAAAAAGAAAACCAAAGATCAATACAAATAAACTGATAAAGGAAATCAATAATAGATTGGTCTTTCGCGCTTCAAAAGCCGCATAGGATTCATCAGTGAAAAATGAAAATTCATAGGCACCAGACAGTTCCGTTGAAACGTTAACCGGAACGATAATTGTTATTTTCTCAAGATGTGGAGTGTACAGAGGGATTTTTACCATCCGAGAGTTATCGATACTTAGATCAATATATTCCTCATGATCATTTGTATATCTAGTTTCATTTGTTGATAGATAAAGCGATACAGTAGTATCATTTTTTGTAAAAACATGGATGAATTCAATGAGATCATCATTACGCTGTTTAATCATCGTTATCGCTTCTGAAATCGATGTTGATGGTTCTTCAGTTTCCCAGAGGACATCAAGAACTGATGCAGTATCCTTTGCTTTATCGACATAGACATTTTCAAAAGAAATCGATTGTTCATTAATATTATAAAACGTTAACGAAAAAATAACAGCTGCAGATACTGCAACAACAATGATAGTTAGTTTTAAGGAAATACTATAATGACGTTTCATCATGAAGTCTATTCAGCTGTAATATCCATCTAGCATTTAAATTTTTGATTTTTTTGCATTTTTCATTTCTTTATTAAACATTGTACATTAATTATCAAAAAATGGTACTCTTTACCTTTCAATTATCTTATCGACTTGTTGAGATACACCATCATAGGTTTCGTTTGAATCGATCTCAGTTGATTTCTTTGGAACCGTAAAATGAGGGTGTTCTATTGCGTTATATTGCTTTTTTCTTTTTATGACAAAAAGTCCAATTCCGACTATTCCACAAAAAACAACACTTCCAACAAAAAACGTAATACTTTGGGTAAGAGACAGGCTTGATTCACTCTGCTGAACCTCAATGGTTTGAGTGCAATACAAAATCATTTTTTCACCATTCTCATATTCACAAGTAACGTTGAAGAATCCTGATCGGGTAAACGTAAAAGCTACTTCTTCCCCATGACCAATCAAGGTGTCCTGCACATACCAATTGATCTTTTGGACGATCTCTTCTGAAGAAATAAACCCGTCTTCATATGCATGAAAAATGATGGTATCGTTGAGTGCGATGATCTGGTCTTCTAAAATTGTTGTTTTCGATTGTAATACTGAGTCTATTAATGGCGTAGCTTCAACAATTCCAATGGGTATCCAACCAGTTTGTGCCTCGTTATCATCTTCTAGAATCACTCGAACGTGAAATGTTCCCGCATCATGATAAACATGGGAAAGTGGTAATGATGTGTTTGGCTGTTGAAATGTCGACCAATCAGAAAGCGTTCCATCACCATAATCGATCCGGTATCTGACATCATCACCATCCCGGTCAACGATACTAACGTTATAAAAAAAGCGTTCAGAAAGAAAGATTTGTTCTTCAACGTCAACAAACAGAAGTTCAGGTGGATGATTACCCTGGATGATCTGAACAAACACTGAATCGCTACTACGTAATGTTCCATCAGTGACCTCAACGATTGCCAAATATATTCCTATACGATCATAACTAACATTTGCGTAAGGTGATGGGGACCAATCGGTATCCCATTCTCCATCTCCTGTAAAATCCCAACGAAACTGTAAGAAATCGTCATCAGCATCCTTACTTTTCTTTGCAGAGAAAAATATAGTCTCATTTACAAAGCCAGTGATATTATCTCCAGCATCCGCAACAGGAAAAGAATTTGTCGACATTAAAGCAGATCCGCCTGCTTGAGAAGGGTAAGTAGATGAAGGTTTCTTGGGTTTATTTTGAGTGAAAAATGTATACATCCGGGTGATTTCATCATATCCATCTGAGACATTCACCCATACAGAAATCATTGTTTCAAAGGGTAAATCAATGAGTTGAATTGTTTTTGTTCCACAAGTCTGATTGGTTTCATTGATCTGTTCTCCTGATGAAGAATGAATCGACCAATTGATGAAATCATTATCTTTATCGAGTATATCAATCGACCAACGACAAGTCAAATCTTTGATCGTTGATTGATTCGATGGTGTTTCATTAAAAAGCACAGGAGCCATATTAAACGGAGTTTTACCTATTCCTAGAACGGATTCACTGTATGACTGATGAGTAGTATTGTACTGCCAGATCTGATAATAATACGTTGTATTTCTCTGTAATCTATCATGATCGAAAAAAGAATCAGAAGTACCATTATAAAGCAAATGACCGTCACCTCGATCCCAAAAAGAACTGGTGTTATACTCTAAGACCACATGATTATTACTAGGTGCATCCCAGAATAATCGGTTAATTGTTCGATTCATTGATTCTATGAAAAAACCAGTAACTCTTGGAGGAATATGTTCAGATCGAGTACTGAACTGATACCAATGTTGGATCGTACTATACCCATCGGTCACATTTATCCAGATGGTATATGTCGTATTGAACAATAGATCAGTTAGATCCAAGGTTGCAGTCGTATTTAGAGTCGTTGAACTGTTTTCAATTCCATTTGATGAGGTGATGTTCCAAGTTAACTGATCAGCATCCTTATCTGAAATCGTGATAAAAAACGAAAATGAACATGGTTGATCTTTAGAATTATTCTCAGGTTGAACAAAAATATCAGGTGAATGATTTGGTAAGGTATTCTGATGAACAACCGAATAATCACTACTATACAACTGATCGGTATCATTCCACCCCCATGCTTGATAATAATAGGTAGTATCTGTAGATAGATTAGTATCAATCATATAAGTCGATGTATCATTGAACACAACGATTCCTTCCCCTCCGTTCCAATTGGAAACCATCTTTCGCTCAATGTATGTTTTATCCGAAGAACTTGAATGATTCCAGCTCAAATATAGTTGTGTTCGATTTGATGATTCGATTGTGAAATTCTTTGGTGCTTCAGGAAGAAATAATGATCGAGTGGTAAAATCAAACGTTTCATTAATCCAACTCGATCCATCACTCACATTCACAAACCAAGTATACGTGGTATTATGCCTTAATTCAGAAATCCCACAGTTTTTTGTTCCCATGGTATCATTAAAACCACTGCTGCTACCTATATCTGGACTTGTTTCAATCGTCCAATTCACTAAATCATCATCAACATCAGTTATTTCAACAAATAATTTAGAGAGATCCATATGTACATTACTTGATTGATTAACGGGATTTACCATAGTAATCAAGGGAGGAGTGTTTACTTCTACATTGATACGGAGTCGTTGCGCAGGATCACCAAAGAAATTTAAGCTATACCATACGTATGCATTGACATGGTTTTCTGTATCAATTTTTGCTGACCAGGTATCAATAAGATGTCTCATAGCTGGCCCCAACCGCCAGTTGTCAACTTCTGATGCTTGTTCATTGAAGAAATAATCCCAAAATATCTTTACTTGTTCCTGGCTTTTTCCTGCGGTAGTTAAGCTATTCCCATATCCATATCCCGTATTTAGGGCCATAGCAAAGGCACCATTATCGTTTTTACTGGAAGTAAACGTTGTTGCACCAGATGTCGATGAAGAATATCGACCACTTAAACATGCTTGCGAGATGGCAAAGAAGAAATGATCATTTGTTAGATCAGTTCCATATCCTAGATCCAATGTTTTTGAAACACTCCCGTGACTTAAATGATTAATTAAAGAAAAATTATTATCATCTATTGCCTTGTTCCAAGCATTGACCGCATCGGCTTCAGTGGGATAATCCGCATCATAATACCGATGTGAGGTATCTAATTCAAATCCTAAAGAATCAGTATTCCATTCCTCAAAACCCTTATATTCTGAAAAGGATCCATTTCCCAAGCGGATTTCTTCCAAGTATTGTTTCGATGTTGAAGTCCATCCGAGATCCCCTCCAAGAAAAGCTACTGAACGTAACCAATCAGTATCGGTACATTCATCATACCAAATGATTTTTCCAACGATATTAGATACATGATCCGGGGTCCACACAGGAATTCGTCCAACGGAAAGTTCACTATACTTATCATTGGCAGATGAATAGTTACCACCACCCCACACTTCTTTTTCCTCATCATACCAGTCACCATCCAAGTTACTAAAATAAAGATCAGATGGCATCGTATCATAATGATTCTCTTGATTACAATCAGTGAAGATACGACAGGGAACAATCTGCCTAGATTCATCATCTATCTGCCAGCTTCCCCCTAATAGTACATATTCAGTCCCCCAGTTAAGATACGCATCTTTGATAAACTCCCGTAGTAAAGCAGCACTATCATTGAAGTGGTCAGTATTATTCCAATACGATTCACAAGCAACGATTTCTTCCATGGTCACTATTTTTCCAGATAGTCCATCGTGTTGTTCCCGATGTGTTATAAGATCTGACCAATTGTAAGAAAAGTTATGGCCATTGGTAAGGTATGCATTGGTGACAATTACATATTCATTCGTTTCAACCGGATTGCAAAGACCAGTGGGATTGGATTCGCCAAACGGTAAAACCTGGGTTTTCTCTTCATTCTGAAGTCCCGTTTCATTAGAATCGTCTAATACTTCATCTGTTGACGGATATGTAGTAAGGGTTTCTGGATTTACGACAAGATTAGACACTCGGGTCTTATCCGCTTCAATCCCTCGAAACAATGCATTCGTTGATGAATATGAACATGGTTCAACGATGAGTTCAAGTTGAATTTCATTTGAAAAAAATAGATGATGATCATTTGGATGATATTCAAAAGGATGGATGACTAATGAGATGACAGGGAATCCAGAGAAATAATCAACTGATCCCACAGATAAAGAATCTCTGGGAAAACGTTCGTTAGCATCATAAAGTGTTTCATCTTTGTCAAAATGGTCGTTAGATAGCATCATGCTGAAGGGAGTTTCTGATTGTAGCGGATAAATCGGGGTATCATGGAGCTTATAGGATAGATTTTGAGTTTTTCTTGAAAGGATGGTTGCATCGAGAAACTGCGTTTTATATGGGAGAAGAACATGGACTGTTTTACTGGGAAGTTTTGGGGAACCAATATCGCTTAAATAATGACAACCTGAAAGCATAATGATACTATAATTGGTTCCATCCTGTTTGATCTGAGAAAATAGTGGTCCATCAAAAGAAACTGTAATCTGAAACGATGATGGAAAAGACGATACATTTGTTTCAGCCATCGTTAAAAAGGAATGTGAAACAAAAAAAAATATTAACATTATTGTTATAAATATGAAGTAATATATATTCTTATCTTTCTGTTGAATACCGAATTCACCATCCAAATGAACCATCATACCAATTGAAATTAATTAGATTTTTATATCAGCAAGATATTAATTATCTAAATAAAAAGGTTTGCAAAACGATACGTTACTTCAGAAAAAATAATAAAAATATAGTTTTTTTATTTTTTTACAATCATGTTGTTTTTAACGTGTTGACATTTTAGCATTTTTGACATAATATAAAAATAGTATTAAATACTATTATTAACAAAGTATAACAGGTAAGTATTAATAAATGAATATAAACAGTATAACAAGATGGAGATGGAAAAGATGGATAAAAAACAAAAATCACTACTTCTCAGCATCCTTACCATACTCTCACTTCTCACAAGTACATTCATCATTTCACAAGTCATCGCTGAAGAAAATAATACATCTGCATCACCTTTTCCACCTGAACAATCAAAACAAACCATCCCACTTTCAGAAGATTCACCTCATCTTCTTATTTTCTTAAGTCCCCAATATGGCAATGACCACAAAATAAGACAAGAGATCAATTCATACCAATTCGCCATAAAAAAACAACCCGGATGGAGTTCAACCATTATCTTTTTAACTAATCAGACAAACCAAATAGATCACATCACTACCTTCATCCAAAAAACATATCAACAAAAAAATCTCACCGCAGGACTCTTCATCGGTGAAGACATCATATTACCAATAAAAACTACTTTCGAAAACATTCAAAAACCAGACATCTCCATCTATTCAACTATTACAAACCAACACAATGACCAACTGCAAAAAACGATATGCATCTCCCTACTCTTCCCTACATCTTCTGCACCCTATCAGCAAAAACAATCCCAACTCATCAATACGTTACATCGATTCAGCACAAAACGATCAATACAGTCGACACATTCATCCACAATCATAGAACAAGCTAGTCTAACAACCTATTCAAAACAAGACTACCAACACCTTGCATCAAAAATCAATGCAAGTTATCAACAGAACACTGATTCTTCCCAGCTCAAAGAATTGATATCTACACCATCAGATATTGTTGCTCTGCACGGACATGGATCCCCAAATGCAATAGAACTAAATGATACTTCACATCTAAAACTTACTTCCGAACTTGCTTCTTCAATTAAGACGGTTATTCTTTCCATCGATGGTTGCTACACCGATGGCATCTATAACGATCAACAACAATATAAATCATCGTTCATAAGCTCAATCTGCTCTAGTGACACTATGCATGTTGGATTCTTCGGATTACTCTCCCAGCAAACAACCACACAACGACAAAATATCATCAATACTATTCTTCCAAGCATCATCAACGGATCAAGCATTTCAGAAGGTATCAACAATGCTCATATTCCATTTGATTTCATATTCACCGGAGATCCCACCTTTCAAATAGTATCCTAGTGAACTACCAACCAATGAATTAAGGTGGACTTCTTGCTAAAAGCTGATAAAATGATAATCGCTACTATTGTTGATGGAAGAAATACTTAGGTTTTCGTTAGTTTTATGATTATATCAACGATTTTATACACTTGAGTTGAAGGATTACTCTGAGTTGATAACAACGTGACACCTTTTGATGCATGGAATTTATTCAGTTCTCCAGAACGTTTTATCGCATCATCTCTCGTTGGTTCCAATTGATCATATACATCCATATTTTTTTGATAACCCGGAATATATTGTTCCAATCTTTCAATCGTATCTCTTGTATCAATTCTATCAGAATAATTGATAAAATGTAACAGGTACCAAAATTCAAAACAAGGATTTGAAAAACAAAACATTAGATCTTTTCTAGCAGCTTTTTTAGCCTTTTGAATTTGATCATCTGTACATGAATCGCAATCAAACACAACCCAAAGTTCATCACCAAACTTAAAATCTAAATCAAACTCAGTAACACAACTATTAGCATATTTGACTAAATTCTTTGGATCAGTAACCTTGCATTTCGGCGTCTCAATCTTAAGGCCAGAATCTCTTCGTCTATATCTGTTAAAATAAATTCGTTCCGTCTTTGTTCCCTCACATACTATTACAAAACGTTTATAAGGTCTCCGAATACCTACCTTCCTACGAGTTCCTCTAGGGCTCATTTTAGCCCTCTAAATTCATCAATAAAAGGTAAAGCACCATACCGCCCAGAGAGATAACCCTTTTGAATATCCTTATCCTTTCTTGGTTTAGGTTTAAACTCAGCTAAAGAAAAAAGATCCGTACTGCCAATACTTGGATTTCGTTCAGTAAACCAGATCTGATCTCTTCGAAAAATCCTCAAACTCAATAAATTGACATTATGCGTTGTAAACACTAATTGAGCATTTTTTTTATTATATTCTGGATCATTGAATAATTTAATTAAAAACGTATTCAATAAATGATGAAGTTTTGTATCCAACTCATCGATAAATAAAATTCGTCCATTATTAAGCGTATCAATAATCGGACCAATAAGTGAAAATATCCGTTGAGTGCCCTCAGATTCTTCATTTAAAGAGAGAGGAATTGACAGTTTCTCGTTCTTTTCATTAACGATATTGTGAAGCAATTTAACTGAAACTTGAACTAATTCAGGATCTCCACCATTTGAAAATCTGAGTAATAACTCTTTGAGTTTATCTGGAATTTGATCTTTGTTAGATTCATCAAGTGGTACATTTTTTGTCGAAGCAGTTATATCTCGTATTCCAAAATCAGCAGCAATTAAAGCTTCAATAATCTGCTTCTTATATTCATCATTTTTAAGTAAGTCAATTGTATAATCCCTTAACGCAGGATGGCCAATTGCTTTAATAATTCTTAATTTTTCTTTAAACCAATCAAAAACAATAGTATTTTTTTCATAATTTAACTGGGTTGAATTTGAAAGATATAAAACATTATCTAGCGTTCTTTCAGATATAAACTTTTGATCTGAAACATCTTTTGTAAAAGTATAGTCATCAGAATCTTTTCTTTCAAATAATAATGATTTTCTTCCCTTTGGATAATAGTAAAGACTTTCCTCAATGATTCTATCATTATTTAGTGAAATATTGTAAATATATTTTATATTATTTTGAATAAACACAATTTCAAAAAAGGTTGGCTTATAGGTCCATTCCCTATCAAATTTAAAAGAATTAACATTTAGCTTATCTCCTTTTTGATTCTTATGTGAATGAACAACTAAGTTTCTTAAAAAAGCAATCGCAAGAATAATATTACTCTTCCCTGTTGCATTAGCCCCAAAAATTGCTGAAGTTTTAACTAATTTCTCGTTTTTTAAATTATTATAATTTGTTTCAAATATGTTTTCATCTAATTCTGTATCTGTTGTTGCAAGTAAACTTAGCGTCTGTTTTTCCTTTATTGAACGGAAATTTTCAACGCTGAATTCTATTAACATAGTATCACATTCTGCCAAATTTAAATTTTAAACATTAAATTTGTGATTTTTTCACAAAATATGTATTGTAAACATACTATTTAAAGATTTTCAAGAAATTTATACTTTTTTTAGCAATATTTTTTCCCAACTAATCCCCAATCATACCAACCCCCCCAGTGTTCCATGAATCATGAGCCATTATATTTACAATTTCCACTCACGACCATGAACTACCACCCGTTGAAATGTGTGGCTTCAAGGTTAAATCCTCCTTGGGCGAACCATCAGCCCACGATGAGCTAACTCTTCAACAAGAGTTGGTACAATGGAACTTCCCTTTGCATCATCTTTACCTTGTTTAGGCATGATCCACCTATGCCCAGATCCTTTCAATACAGCCATCAAAAAAGATAATCTAATACTGAATCAAAAATGATACGAAAACATAAATACTAGCTTTAATATGTCTTCGTAACTCGGAGGAAAAAAGCATATGAACATACAATTATTCTCAAAAAAAAATCAAGACGGACATCCGTTATGGTATGATCTACTTCTATTAACCTTTTTTATCATAATGGGAACACTTAGCCGTTATTTTCTTGTCGGCTTAAGTGCTCAGCCCTTTCCAAACTTTGAGCTGATCATGGTATTAACCTTCGTAAGCTTGTTTCTTATCAGACCTGCTCTTGTCTTTCTCATACCATTACTAAGCATGATATGTAGTGATCTCTTACTTGGAAACCCGGTTTTCATGGGATCATCAATGAACAATATCGTTTTATTCACCTATACTGGATTTCTCATTGCATCGTTTCTTTTTATAAAGACAAAGAACAAATCCAATGTTGCATTATCTCAAATAACGATAAAAAGCGTTGGGATCTGTGTAGGATTCGGTATGTTATTTACCTTAACGTATGATGTTTGGACTAATATCGGCTGGTGGTATCTGATGTTTCCTCATACGTTAGAATCATTCATCTCTGTTTTTGTAGCAGGTATTCCCTTTATGATCTATCATCAACTCTCAACTGTTTTTACCTTTCTAACCATCGCCATACCTATCGGATATCTACTTACAAACAAATATCATATACCCATTTCAAATAAACAAAACACTTTTGAAAAAATACCATTCATCGCAGTGACAAGTATCCTCATACTCCTTAGCTTTTCAGGATCCTCAATGGCAGCCCTCCCACAAACAGACATCTGGTTAGAAGATGCCCCTGAAACAAGTGTCACCATCATGGTTGAGGGCAGTTCATGGATGATAAAAGATCAATTCACCCTTGCAAAGGATAGTTCAGTTCTGGAAGTGCTCACTCTTCTTTCAGACCGACATGGGTTCACCCTTGAAACAAGCTTTGATGAAACATTTGATGCTACCATGATCACATCCATCAATAATGATGTAAATGGTGAAAACGGACAATACTGGCAATACCAGATAAATAAAGAAACACCACTAACCGGAGCGGATAATACCGTTGTTTCCAATGGTGATGTCGTCATATGGCATTATAGTAGATTTTCTTAAGAAATAATTGAAAAGGTTTATATTTCATGATTTGATAACGGCATACAAGAGGAAGGCGGAATGGCAATCGGATTTGTCCTAATAAGTGCAGCTCCTGCACGAGAACATGAAGTATATAACGAGTTATCGAAAGTCCCAGAGATCGTTGAACTTCACCCATTGTTTGGTGAATATGATCTTATCGCAAAAATAGAGGCTGATGACTTTGAGAAATTAGGAAACCTTGTTGTCAACAACATCCGCTCTATTGAGGGAGTTATTGATACAAAAACATTAACTGGAACAAGATTTTAGAGGTGAAAAAAGAAATGGTCGGTTTACCACAATTTTTTTTAAGTATGTTGATGCTGGTTTTTGCAATCGCTAGTGTAGTCGCAGGGATATTTACTGCCTATTTTGGTTCTGGAAAAAGCAGAGCCGTAGGTGGAATCCTTATCGTTATTGGATTAATCGTAGGAGTTTTATTCCTTTGGGGTGCAAACCTATTAACTTTCATGGGAACGCCCCCTGAACTAATGAACTTTGTTGGCACCGTACAAGCAGGACTTGTCTCTGTCATCGGTGCGGTTGTTGGCGCTCTGATAGCATTGGGAATCTTTTTACTTGCTATCATGAAAGCGTAAAATCAACAATTCTTTTTTTCTTTTTTATCCTCAATTTTTTAATATTCTTTTTTTTACCAGTGATAAAAAATAGGAATGTATCCGATTATCCGCTGATAACTCCGGATGAAACGTTAACGCCAAAAGATTATTCTCTTGAACCATCACCGGTCTTTTCAAACCATCAATAGCTAACACCTTACACTGTTTCCCCCAAACTGAATCGATCACAGGTGCCCTGATGAAAACCGCAGGGAACAACGATTCAGATGAATCACTAATCTTAGAGATATCAATGGATTGCTCAAAGGATTCCTTTTGCCTACCGTATCCATTTCGGATCACTTGCATTGACATCAATGCTAACAAGTTTATCGTTCCATCCGTTTCTAGAACTTTACTTGAAAGAAGGATACATCCAGCACAAGTCCCCATCACCACAATGGATCCCTCCAAAGCACGTTTTCTTAATTCTTCAAACAAATGAGATGATCGAAGCACCCGAGAGATCGTCGTGCTCTCCCCACCTGGAAGAATAACTCCATCGATATCATCTAATGAATCAGAAGGTTTGACTTTCTGAACTGTACCATCGAGTTCTGACTGTGAAAAAACCTGTTTCATCATTGCAACATGCTCAGAAACAGCACCTTGAATATCAATGACACCAATGGATAGTGTTTCACTATCTACCATCCTCTCTCCTGCAACCGTTGTTCATCAGGGATCTCATCGATATTAATACCAACCATCGCGTCACCAAGATTCTTACTCACCTCAGCAATCACCTTAGCATCATCATAATGGGCAACGGATTCAACAATGGCTTTTGCCCGTTGTTTCGGATTACCAGATTTAAAGATACCTGAACCAACAAAAACACCATCACTTCCAAGTTTCATCATAAGTGATGCATCGGCAGGTGTGGCAATTCCTCCTGCAGCAAAGTTGACAACAGGCAACCGTTGCATGGTTTTAATTTCTTTTAAAACGGAAATGATTTCTTTTTTCACTTCAGACAATGAAAAATCAAAAAATACTAACGATTCTTTCCTCGGTGCTGAATCAGTCAATGTTTTATACGCAGTAACATAACTCTGAGCATAATTCTTCGCTAGATCCGATAAGAACCTTTCATCGGCGTCTTGTAACTGTGCAATCATACGGGTGACCATTCGTTGATGCCGTACCGCTTCAATCACGTTACCGGTTCCTGCCTCTCCCTTCGTTCGAATCATCGCAGCACCCTCCCATATACGCCGGACGGCCTCACCAAGGTTCCTACACCCGCAGACAAATGGAATGGAGAACTGATGTTTATTCACATGATAGAACGGATCAGCTGGCGTTAACACTTCTGATTCATCGATCATATCAACCCCAAGGGTTTCCAATGCTTCCGCCTCAGCGAAATGACCAATACGAACCTTTGCCATCACAGGGATGGAAACCGTGTCCATGATAGTTTCAATAATTGATGGATCGGCCATACGGGCAACACCACCATCTTTTCGGATATCTGCTGGAACTCGTTCAAGAGCCATGACCGCGACAGCACCAGCATCCTCAGCGATCTGAGCTTGCTCAGCATTGGTCACATCCATGACAACACCACCTTTCTGCATTTGAGCAAAACCTTTCTTCAACAATGTTGTTCCATGTCGTAATTGAGAAATATCTACTTTTTTCATGATGCCTTCCCCACTGAAAGTTCATGGGCAAAACAACCAATATAAACAACTTATTATTAAGCCCTGTGGTTCTTTTATTTCAAGCTAAGAAAGAAAAAAGATTCTCGGAGGTCTTTCAAACCAATTATCAGTCAGAAATCATCACGCAAGACTTCAAGGATCTCCTTTCCAAAAGGAGTGATCCCATAAAGTTTGATGTCCTTGCCGCTATCCTTCAGTTCAACAATCTTTAATGAAATCAATGATTCCTCTTCACGATATCGCGATTCCATCCCACGAATCGCACCAATCACATTTGTTGGCGTTGTTTTCACGTGATGAGCAATCTCTGATGTGTAACTGGAACTCGGACTGATATCAAAAAGATACCGAGCGATTTTCCGCCGGACACTACTCCTCCGAAGCGCCCTAATTACCAACGGCCGCTTTGAGTCGAGAGAGTCCTCATTAACTTTTCTTTCATGCATCCCATCCATATGTCTTCATCACATCCTAATGCACTTATTGTTTATAAATCACTCGATTTATTTCTCTATAGCTGCATATGCAGCTAGCTATGTATAAAATCATAATATCCGCTCAATATTTTCAAGGATAAGACCTTGATCGGTGATCTCATATCGAGCAGTACCTATCTTTTTTGCATAATTCTTTATTTTTTTCACTGAGAGCAATCGTTCAAAACTTGTTCCCTTCCGAACCACATCAAGTTCCAAAATACAATCAGCTAACGATTCAAGGGTTCGTTCGATCTGAACATCATGGATCCCTCTCGTAAAGATGATAATGAGCACACCACGATTTTCAGATACGGTAAGCTTTCCAGCTTTAATCGTTTGAATCACATCATCCTTACGGAATCGTTCTAAGAAAAAATCCAAATTGTTGACAATGATCTTTTTTGAGGCGTGATCCCTAAAATTATGTGAAAGCATGGCCAAGTAATCTTCTTCCCCACTTTTTTGAGAAGGAACTCCTTGGGAACCAGCTCTGATCAGTTCCTGAATCTTATTTCGCGATCGTTGCTGATAAATAGAGATCCGTTTAGATTCATCAGCTCGTACATAATCAAGATGTTTTTGACAGATATCTTCAAAAATGATGTGATCTGTTTCCCATGAAAAAGACTGCATGGTATCAATGATTTCTTCCTTTGTCTCATCAGTGGAAATATAAATAGGATCATCCGTGGTAGCCAGTTGCTTGCTAAAAATCTCAATATTAGTTCCAGGAATAGCTGAAATCAATGTGGTAAACCCTTTTTGAAAACCACCACCTAGAAGATCATCAAGTTTTTGAACACCCGTACTAATAAACTCTCTTTGCATAAATGCCATACCATCGACATGATTTTTCTTAAGTTCAGTAACACTTTCAGTCATAAGTCCCTAAATAAAACTTTCTTTGAGTTTAATGATTTTTTCGTTCTTCAAATACAACATTTTGTTCAGATACTCATTCATTTCCTCTTCCAAACAAAGTGAAATCGTGTGAGCATTATATAAATAAAGATTGTTAAGCAAATGACTAAAGAACTCAGTGACCAATAATCCATCATTATATAATCCTAATGTGCTTAATGCATCAAGAACGACGACTGGCTCTTGACCTTCCCCAGTTCTTTTTACTTTATTTACAAGAATTAAGATCAATTGTTCAAGTTGTGATGGACTATCTAAAAAATAACAATGATCATCGCTTGTTTGTATCCCTGCAGCACGACTCACACAATCAACGAAGGTGACTGAACCCTCATTCATGATCTGATGGTATTGTTTTTTCAATAAGTGAAATGGTTTGGTAATCGTCACATAGACCCATAATCTATCTGGCTTGGATCGTATGCAATCAAATAACGCCTGTGTCATCTCATTGTAATTATTACTTGGTAGAACGATACCAATCGATTGATATGAGCCAACAGCCGTCTCAATGCGATCCTTTAATCCTTCAATTAACGAGTTCTCCATATTTCTTTCATCCCCTTGATTTTAATAATGGTATGATCTCAACTCCATACTCTGAAGAAATTGAAAGAGCAACTTTACTTCGACTATGAGATGTTCCCCTCATCTTGATTAATTGCAATGTCCGAATCATATCTCCCTTCCGCTCCACATCACCTAGATACATGATCCCATCGGCAATGAATTCCTCAATACCATATTTTGAATAATTCATCTGCCCCTGCTGAGCCGGAGGTACCTCACTTGTTAGAATAGTAGTACAGCCCATGGCAGCTAGAGACGAACCAAGTTTGAAAATGAAATCCCGGATCATCTCATTTGTCTTCAACCGATAACATAATGCAGTGATGGAATCAATGACCAGTCGCTTCACATCCAGTTCATCAGCAATATCCTTGAGCACATCAAGCAACGCACTTGCGTCCTCCACGGAATATTTCTCCGCATCAAGGCCAAGTCGTTCACTGATAATCCGCAGATCAATAATGTTTACTTTTCCTTGTTCTATCATTTGTTTATCATAAAACGAGAAATTCTCCATGTTATTTGTAAGTTTAAACAATGGTTCGGTGATAGTGAAAAACACACCGCGCTCACCCATCTGAGCTCCATTTGCTAAAAACTGCATGCTCAACGTGGTCTTCCCGGATCCGCTACTACCCACCATCAATACGGTATTACCATTTGGGATGCCACCTCCAAGTTTGAGGTCAAGCTCTGCAATACCTGTTTTACAAAACGTTTCTGAACAATTAAATTTATTATCTTTACGATTCGATGTTTGAACTACATCATCATTTTGAAACGCATCCATCCGTTATCATCCCACAAATTCCTAATAAGCATAAATCATATACAATAGTGGAATATAAAGCTTAAGGTCAGTTGCACTTCAATTTTGTGAACTACCACCGTTTGAAAACGGTGGCTTCAAAGGTAAATCACCCAGGATAG